>NZ_JARJHW010000063.1:0-36983 GCF_040560175.1 Streptomyces panacea | reverse complement strand
TCCCGGACCCGACGGCGTACCGCGGTCCCGTCGTCCCCGTCGCCGTCTCTCTGTCGTCCCCATCGCCGGTCCGTCCCCTCGGGCCTGAGAGCGGCCGTGCGCCGCGATCTCCTTCTCGAATTTATGGTCGGATTCCGGCCGTCTCCTCCTGCTCCCCGGTGACCTGGAGAGGGCCGGCTCTCCTTCTCACGGGTGGGCGCATCCCTGACAAGAGCGATCGAAGCCCCTTACAACTAACGTGCCACGGGCGGCGATCACGCGCGGGATCCGAGTTGGGTACGGATGGCCGATTTCGCATTAAGCAAGGTTGTTCTCTAAGTCACAGCAGCCTGAAGGTCTTGATCTGAGCGCGACAATCAGCCAGGGTTTCGAACCAGCCCGCCGGAAGTTCTTTCGTCCGGCGAGCTATCCCCCCACAAAATGCTCACGAGGAGAACTCTCTTCATGACAACTCATAAGCGCGCCACCCGGACGAGACTCACCGCGGCGATAACCGCGGTGGCAGCCATGGCCGGTATCACCGCCTTCACCGCCCCCACGGCGGGGGCGGCCACCCCCCTCGGCACGGTGTACGGGGCCGACGCCAAGGGCGCGGTCGCGGGCAGCTACATCGTGATGCTGGACCAGAAGGCGGACAAGAAGGACCTCGCCGCGGAGTACGGCGGGAAGCTCAACCGCACCTATAAGGCCGCCATCAACGGCTTCTCGGCCAGCGGTCTTTCGGAGACCGAGGCCAAGCGCCTGGCCGCCGACCCGGCCGTCTCCAAGGTCGTCCAGAACAAGAAGTTCTCGATCAACGCCACCCAGGACAGCCCGCCGTCCTGGGGCCTGGACCGGATCGACCAGACCGCGACCGCCGGTGACAACGCCTACACCTACCCGGACAGCGCGGGCGAGGGCGTCACGGCGTACATCATCGACACCGGAGTCCGCGTCAGCCACGCCGACTTCGAGGGCCGGGCGTCGCTCGGCTACGACGCGGTCGACAACGACGACAGCGCCGACGACGGCAACGGCCACGGCACGCACGTCGCCGGCACCGTCGCGGGCGCGGCCCACGGCGTCGCCAAGAAGGCGAAGATCGTGGCCGTCCGGGTCCTCGACGACACGGGCAACGGCACCACCGAGCAGGTCGTCGCCGGCATCGACTGGGTCACCGCGAACCACACCGGCCCGTCCGTCGCCAACATGAGCCTCGGCGGCGGCGCCGACCCCGCTCTCGACGAGGCCGTCCGCAAGGCCATCGCCTCCGGCGTCACCTTCGGCGTCGCGGCGGGCAACGACACCAGCGACGCGAGCGCGACCTCCCCGGCGCGCGTCGAGGAGGCCATCACGGTCGCCTCGTCCACGGTGGACGACCAGCAGTCGTCGTTCTCCAACTACGGCCCGATCGTGGACATCTACGCCCCGGGCTCCGAGATCACGTCGACGTGGAACGACAGCGACACCGGCACGAACACCATCTCCGGTACGTCGATGGCGACCCCCCACGTCGTCGGCGCGGCCGCGGTGTACCTGGCCGGACACCCCGACGCCGCACCGGCGGATGTCGCCACCGCCCTGACGGACGGTGCCACGCCCGACGCCGTCACCAACGCCGAAGCGGGCACCCCGAACAAGCTGCTGAAGGTCGTCGAGTAACACAGCACCGCACGCGGCACGGCACTCAGCACAGCACAGCACAGCACAGCACAGCACAGCACAGCACAGCACAGGACCGGCGGTCGTCGTGCTCTCCCCCACGGAGCACGGCGGCCGCCTTCCGCATGCCGGAACGGCCCCGGCCGCCCGCCGACCTATCGTGGACCCCATGACGACGACCAGGTACGGGGCACTGCTGCGCGGAATCAATGTCGGCGGAAGCCGGAAGGTCCCGATGGCCGAGCTGCGCGACGTACTCACGGGCCTCGGCCACAGCGGCGTCGCGACATACCTCCAGAGCGGCAACGCCGTCTTCACCGACACCACCGGCGCCGACGAGCCCACGCTCGCCGCCGCCCTCGGGGACGCCATCCACGACAGGTTCGGCTTCCCCGTCGAGTGTCTGGTGCGCGACGCCGCCTATCTCAAGGCCGTCGCCGACGCCTGCCCCTTCCCCGCCGCCTCGCTCCAGGGCAAACAGCTCCATGTCACGTACTTCTCCGAGGCGGTGGCGTCCGAACGCTTCGCCGCCATCGACCAGGAGTCCTACCGCCCCGATGAGTTCCGGCTCGGCGACCGGGCGCTGTATCTGTACGCCCCCGACGGGCTCGGCCGCTCGAAACTCGCCGAGGCGCTGTCCAGGCCCCGCGTCAACAAGGGCCTCATCGCCACCTCCCGCAACTGGAACACCGTCGTGAAGCTGGTGGAGCTGACCCATGACTGAGTCGCCCGCGGTCGTCGCCGCCATCGAGGCCGAACTGCGCCTCCTCGACCCGGCCGTCCGTTCGTCGGCCGAGCTGATCGGGGAGCTGCTCCACCCCGAGTTCACCGAGTTCGGCTCGTCGGGCAGGCACTGGGACCGCCACTCGATCATCGCGGCCCTCACCGCGCACGACGCGCCCCCCGCCCGGCCCGTGACGACGTCCGAGATGCGGGGCGTCGAACTCGCCCCGCACGTGGTGCTGTTGACGTTCGACACCGAGCACAAAGGGATCTGGGCGCACCGGAGTTCCCTCTGGATGCTCACCGGCGGCAGCTGGCTCCTCTACTTCCACCAGGGCACGGTCTTCACGCCGGAGCGGCCCTGACCCGGCACGCCCACCGGGAACGCCGATCACGCACGCCGCGCCCCCTGACCGCGCGAGTGATCGAGAGGCGGCATTGTCGTGGACGGTGGTGCGGAGTTACCGTGACGGCATGTACTCCCGGCGCCACATCGACCTGCTGCGCGTCGCCGGCGCGCTCTGTCCGGCGTACGGCGACGCCGCCTCGCGGCACACGGCCCCACCGCGCACCGCTCTCTGACGCACCACCCCCGCTGCTCCTTCCGGGGGTGACGACTGTCCGGCGCGCGTGTCCATTCCGCCGAGTTCCCGTACCCCGGACAGCAGGAAGCGGTACCTCCCATGCCCGTGCCTCCCACACCCTTGTCCTCTCCGCCCGTGCCCGCTCCGCCCCTCCGTCTCGCCGTCGCTCTCGACGGCGCGGGCTGGCACCCCGCCGCCTGGCGCGAGCCCGCCGCCCGGCCCGCCGAACTGTTCACCGCGCGGTACTGGACCGATCTGGTGGCCGAGGCCGAGCGGGGCCTGCTGGACTTCGTCACCTTCGAGGACTCCCTCAGCCTTCAGTCCTCCCGCCCCGACGGACCGGACGGCCGCACCGACCTCGTGAGCGGCCGGCTCGACGCCGTACTGATCGCCGCCCGTGTGGCGCCCCTGACCCGGCACATCGGGCTCGTCCCGACCGCGCTCGTCACCCATACCGAGCCGTTCCATCTGTCGAAGGCGATCGCCACGCTCGACCACGTGAGCGGTGGACGGGCCGGTGTCCGGGTCAGGGTCTCCGGCCGCGCCGACGAGTTCGCGCACGTCGGACGCCGTACCGCACCCGCTCCGCCGATCACGCCCGCCGCGATCGGGGAACTGTTCGCCGAGGCGCGCGACTACGTCGAGGTGCTGAAGAGGCTCTGGGACAGCTGGGAGGACGACGCGGAGATCCGCGATGTCGCCACCGGCCGCTTCGTCGACCGGGCCAAGCTCCACTACATCGACTTCGAGGGCGCCGAGTTCAGCGTCAAGGGCCCCTCCATCACCCCGCGTCCGCCGCAGGGCCGGCCGCCCGTCGCCGCGCTGGCGCACGACACCGTGCCGTACGAACTGGTCGCCGCCTCCGCCGAGATCGGGTTCGTCACACCGCGCGACGCCGACGACGCCCGCGCGATCGTCGCCCGGATCCGCGACGCCCGCTCGGCGGCGGGCCGCGCCGACGAGACGGCGCACATCTTCGGCGACCTGCTCGTGTACCTGGACGACGTTCCGGGGGCGGCGGCCGACCGCCGGGCCCGCCTGGACGAGCGGGCGGGCGCCCCGTACACGAGTGACGCCGCCGTCTTCACCGGCACCCCCGCCGAGCTGGCCGACCTCCTCCAGGAGGGCCGGGCGGCCGGACTCACCGGCTTCCGGCTGCGGCCCGCCGCGCTGCCGCACGACCTGGAACGGATCACCCGCGGGCTGGTGCCCGAACTGCGGCGCCGGGGCCTCTTCCGTACGGCGTACGAGGCGGACACCCTGCGCGGACTGCTCGGCCTGCCGCGCCCGGCCAGCCGCTACGCCACGGCCTGAGCGCGCGCCGCGCGACCCGCGCGACCTGCCGCGCCGCGATCCTCCGCGGCGCGACCCACCGCGCGCCGCGTCACCCGCCGCGGGATTCCTGACCCATACGAGTCGAAGGACGCCTCTCCCATGAGCAAGCCCGTCAAGCAGATCCACCTCGCCGCCCACTTCCCCGGCGTCAACAACAGCACCGTATGGAGCGACCCGGCCGCGGGCAGCCAGATCGACTTCAGCTCCTTCACCCACCTCGCCAGGACCGCCGAGCGTGCGAAGTTCGACTTCCTCTTCCTGGCGGAGGGGCTGCGGCTGCGCGAGCAGAACGGGGAGATATACGACCTGGACGTCGTCGGCCGGCCCGACACGTTCACCGTCCTGAGCGCGCTGGCCGCCGTCACCGAGAAGCTGGGCCTCGCGGGCACGGTCAACTCCACCTTCAACGAACCGTACGAAGTGGCACGGCAGTTCGCCTCGCTCGACCATCTCTCGGCGGGGCGGGCCGCGTGGAACGTCGTCACCTCGTGGGACGAGTTCACCGGCCAGAACTTCAGGCGCGGCGGCTATCTCGCGCAGGAGGACCGCTACGAGCGTGCCAAGCAATTCCTCGCGGCGGCCTGGGAGTTGTTCGACTCCTGGCACGGGGACGAGATCGTCGCCGACAAGGAGTCCGGTCTGTTCCTCGCCCACCCGGATCCCGGCGGCTTCGACCACCACGTGAGGCAGTTCGACATCAGCGGCCACTTCAACGTCCCGCGCGGGCCGCAGGGCCGGCCGGTCATCTTCCAGGCGGGCGACTCCGACGAGGGCAGGGAGTTCGCGGCCTCGGCGGCCGACGCGATCTTCACCCGGCACGGCACGTTCGAGTCCGGACGGGCCTTCTACGCCGACGTCAAGGGCCGCCTCGCCCGGTACGGCCGTTCCGCCGACGAGCTGAAGATCCTGCCCGGCGTTACCTTCGCCCTCGGCGACACCGACGCCGACGCACGGGAGAAGGCGGCCTTGATCCGCCGCCGGCAGGTGAGCGGCCAGACCGCGATCCGGCTCCTCGAACAGCTGTGGAACCGCGACCTGAGCTCCTACGACCCCGACGGGCCGCTGCCCGCCGCCGATCCGCTCCCCGGCGAGAACACCGTCGCGCGGGGACGGGCGAGCGTGCGGATGCACCGGGACCCGCTCGCCACCGCCGCGCGCTGGCGCGCCCTGGCCGAGGAGAAGAACCTCTCGATCCGGGACCTGATCGTCGAAGTGACGGGCCGTCAGACATTCATCGGCTCCCCGGCGACGGTGGCCGCCGCGCTCAACGACTTCGTACAGGCCGACGCGAGCGACGGGTTCATCCTGACGCCCCATCTGACACCCGGCGGGCTGGACGAGTTCGCCGACACGGTGGTGCCGCTGCTCCAGGAGCGGGGTGTGTTCCGTACCGAGTACGAGGGCGACACCCTGCGCGACCACCTCGGTCTGCGTACCCCCGCGACCGCCGGCCAGTCCGCCGCCCACTGACAAGGAGCACCACCGTGGCCACCACCGCCCGTACCCCCCTCGCCGTCCTGGACCTCGTGCCGGTGTCGTCCGGGTCCACCCCCGGCCAGGCCCTGCGCGACAGCATCGACCTCGCCCGGCAGGCCGAACGGCTCGGCTACACCCGGCACTGGTTCGCCGAGCACCACCTCAACCCCGGCGTCGCGGGCACCTCCCCGGCGGTCGTGCTCGCGCTCACCGCCGCCGCCACCTCCACGATCCGGCTCGGCTCCGGAGCCGTACAACTCGGCCACCGCACCGCCCTGTCCACCGTGGAGGAGTTCGGGCTGCTCGACGCGCTGCACCCCGGCCGGTTCGACCTCGGACTCGGCCGGTCCGGCGGCAGGGCGGAGGCGGCGACGCCCGCGCCGGTGCCGGAGCGGGTGACACCCGTCGTGGACGGCCGCACGCCCAACGGGCTGCGGATCCCGGCCAGGTTCTCCGTCGCGGGTCTGCTGCGCTCCCCGCGCTTCGCCCTGCACCGGAAGCTGCTCCAGCAGCCGAACGCCGAATCGCAGGCGTACGACGAACAGATAGCCGACATCCTCGCGCTGCTCGCCGGCACCTACACCACCGTCGACGGCATCGAGGCACACGTCGTGCCGGGGGAGGGAGCGGATCTCCAGGTGTGGGTCCTGGGCAGCAGCGCCGGCATCAGCGCGCAGGTGGCCGGGGCCAACGGCCTCCGGTTCGGGGCGAATTACCATGTCAGCCCGGCGACCGTGCTGGAGGCGGCCGAGGGATACCGGGCCGCGTTCAAGCCGTCCGCCGAGCTGGACCGGCCGTACGTCAGCGTCTCGGCGGATGTCGTCGTCGCCGAAGACGAGGCCACCGCACGGGAGTTGGCCACCGGATACGGCCTGTGGGTGCGCAGCATCCGCAGCGGCGAGGGCGCGATCCAGTTCCCCACGCCGGACGAGGCCCGCGCACACCGCTGGAGCGCGGCGGACCGGGAGCTGGTCGCCGACCGGACCGAGACGCAGTTCGTCGGCTCACCCGAGAGCGTCGCCGATCAGCTGGAGGTCCTGCGCGACGCCACGGGGGCCGACGAACTCCTCATCACCACGATCACCCACGACCACGCGGACCGGGTCCACAGCTACGAACTGCTGGCCGAGGAGTGGGCGCGGCGCTGACCGGGCGACCGGACGGGGCGGCCCAGGGCGTGTCCGTACAGTCCCGCCCGGCCCGCGACGGCGCGGTGACCTCGGCCGCTGCCGCGGCGGGCGGCACCTCGCGGTGTTGCCGGAGTCGGCCACGTACGCCCGGGCCGTCGACAACGCCGATCCGCCGCCCCGCGACGCACCCGCCGCCGCGGGCCCCGCCCTTCGGGCGGACGGCGCCACTTCGCGGACAATTCCTGGCGCGTGTCTGACGAATCCCGCCCGGCGCGCGACGCCCGGCACGCACGCACGCTCGCGGTGTTGCCGGAGTCGCTCAAGTACGTCCAGTACGAGAGAGATCCGCCGCCTTGCGATCACACGCTCCGGACGCCGCGCACCGGACCGCACGCACCGGACGCCGCGCGCCCCGCCCCGCGGGCGGACGCCGCCATTCCTCAGACACGCCCCAGGTCACGCGGCCCTTCCCGGTCACGCGGCGCTCTCCTCCTGGGCCGTCGGGTCCACGCCCAGTTCCTCCAGCAGCCGCTCGCGCAGCGCGGCGTACGCGGCGCTGCCGTGAGCGCGCGGCGCGGGCAGTTCCACGGGGATGTCCGCGCCGATGCGTCCCTCCGCCAGGACGACCACGCGGTCCGCGAGGACGATCGCCTCGTCCACGTCGTGCGTCACGAGCAGAACCGCCGGGCGGTGCTTGGCGCACAGCCGTCGCAGCAGTACGTGCATCCGGATGCGGGTCAGCGCGTCCAGCGCGCCGAACGGCTCGTCGGCGAGCAGCAGTCCCGGCTCGCGTACGAGGGAACGCGCCAGCGACACGCGCTGCTGCTCGCCGCCCGACAGCTCGACGGGCCACGCCTTCTCCCGTCCCGCCAGGCCGACTTCGGCGAGCGCTGCCCGCCCGCGCTCCACCGGATCGGGCCCGTCGAGGCCGAGAACGACGTTGTCGAGCACCCGCTTCCAGGGCAGCAGCCGGGCGTCCTGGAACACGACGGAGACCGGCTCGGGAGAGCTGAGTCCGCCGGTGCCCGTGACGTCGTGGTCGAGACCGGCGAGGGCGCGCAGCAGCGTGCTCTTGCCGGAGCCGCTGCGGCCGAGCAGCGCGACGAACTCCCCGGCGCCCACGTCGAGATCGAGACCGTCGAGGACGTTCCGGTCGCCGAAGGAACGGATCAGCTTCCTGATCTGTACGGTGCCGGTCTCCGTGGCCGTGCCCGTGCCCGTGCCCGTGCCCGTGGCCGTGCCCGTTTCCGTGCCCGTTTCCGTGGCCGCGGCGTCGGCGGTCAGCCCGCCAGTGTGCGTCGCCATGACAGCGTCCTCCGTTCGACGAGACGTACCAGCGCGTCCGAGAGCAGCCCGAGGAGCCCGTACACGACCAGACCGACGATGATGACGTCGGTCTGCCCGTACGTCCGGGCCAGCTCCATCATGTAGCCGATCCCGCTGGTGGCGTTGACCTGCTCGACCACCACCAGGGCCAGCCAGGCGCCGGTCACGGCGAACCGCATGCCCAGCAGGAATCCGGGCAGCGCGCCGGGCAGGACGACATGGCGCAGGAAAGCCGTACGGCTCAGCCGCACCGTCTCGGCCAGCTCCACATAGCGGTTGTCGATGGTGCGCAGCCCGTTGTGCGTGTGGATGTAGACGGGCACGAAGACACCCAGGGCGATCGTGATGACCTTCATGGTTTCGCCGATGCCGAACCAGAGGATCAGCAGCGGGATCAGCGCGAGGGACGGGATGGCCCGCTTGATCTGCACCGGGCCGTCGATGACCCCTTCGGCGATCCTGCTGAGCCCGGAGACGAGGGCCAGGATCAGGCCCGCCAGAACGCCGAACAGCAGCCCGAGCGCGGCGCGTTGTGCCGAGGTGGCGAGATTGGACTGGAGCCTGCCGTTCTCGATCAGATCGCCCGTCGTCGTCACGACGGTCCAGGGGGCCGAGAGGTTACGGGCGTCGATGAGGCCGGTGGCGGAGCCCGCCGACCAGACGGCGAGCAGCAGCAGGGGGCCCAGTGCCCAGCCGTACGGGACGGGGCGCCCCAGGCCGAGCCGGCGGCGCGGTCCGAGCCGCCGGGCGGCACGCGACGAGCGTGCTTTCCGGGAGGTGTCCGCCTCGCGGGGGGACTCGGCGAGTGGCGGCGCGGGCGGCGTCCGCTCGCTGTCCGGGCCGCTGTCCGGGACGTTGACCGCGCCGCTGTCCGGGTCCGGGTCCGCGTCCGCGCCCGCCACCGTCGACTCGGCTTTGACCAGGGTGACTTCTTCGGCTGCTTCGGTGCTCATGATCCGGCTCCCGTCTCGGCCCCGGTGCCGGCGGTGTCGGCTCCGGTGCCCGCGATCGCTTCGGCCCCGACCTTCTCGTAGCGCCGGTCGAAGAGGATCTCCGCGTCGAACGACTTCTTGTCCGTCTCCTTCGACAGCAGGTCGACCGTCTTCTGCTGGTTCGCGATGGTCTCCGTCCAGTCACCAGGAATGGCCGGGTGCCCACCGGTCCTGACCAGGTACTCGCCGTCCTGGCGCGACAGCCCCTGGTCCTTCACGTAGTAGCCCTCGATCCACTCCTCGGGGTGGGTGTCGATCCAGACCTCGGCCTTGGCCCAGTACGTGACGAACTCCTTGATGGCGGCGGCCTTCTGAGGGTCGCTCACCGACTCGGTCGGCACCCAGAGATGGCTGGGGTCGTCCCGCAGCCCGTGCGGGATCGTCTTGCCGCCGTCCTTGCCGTACTTCGCCGGATAGCGCTTGATGTTGACCCCGCCGAGGGGCGCCGCGTCGACTTGCTTGCCGCCGAGCGCGGTCGGATAGACATCGCCGGTGCTCGGCAGCTCGACCAGCTTCACGTCTTCCTTGGTGAGCCCGGCCTTGGCCAGGATGCGCAGGACGAGCGCGCCCTGGGCCTGCCCGGGGCTGTACGCGATCCGCTTGCCGCGCAGGTCCGCGAGGCTGTCGATGTCGGCGCCCGGCGCGATGCCGAGCTCGTATATCGGGTTCTTGATCGGGTCCGTACGGAACGCAGCGGCCACCAGCTTGGTGTCGAGCCCGGTCCAGTGCGCGTGGATGGACGGGATCTCGGCCGCCGAGCACACGTCCAGGGAATTGGCGCGGAACGCCTCGGAGCACTGCGGACCGCCGCTGAGATTCGCCCACTTCACCTTGAAGGGGAGGCTGTCGATCTGTCCGGAGAGTTTGAGTGCGACCTGGATCTCCGGACTGCCGATCGTGATCTCGGTGTCCGGATCCAGCGTCTTGGGGATCTCGACGTCGGAGAGATCCTTCGAGGAGGCGGTGGTGGTCGCGGTGTTGTCGGCGCAGCCGGTGAGCACGGCCGAACTGGTCAGGACGGTGGCGAGCAGGGCAGCGCGGAGTGCTCTGGACATGTCTGTTCCCGGGTTCTCTGAATTGCTGGGACTTTCACGGCACGGGGCGGTGAGGTCAGCTACAGAGCGCGGTCGCGACGCGCATGAGATCGACGGCGCGTCGTTTGCTCAACCGCTGGGATTTGGACATGTTCGCGAAGCTAGCGGCGGTACGAAGCCATGGGCAAGAGGCCCGGTTCGAATAGGCGATACGGCAACAATGGCTTCGTACCGCCGCTATACGCCTGACACAGAACTCGGTAGGGAACCGGACGAAGCCGCACGTCAGTTCACCGTGACCGGCACCCTGATCACCGCGTCGAAGAGGTAGCCCTGCGTGTTGGCGACGGAGCGTTCCGGCTGGGAGTTGCCCGCCAGGTCGGTGGCGCGGGCGAGAAGGTGGGTCTGCCCCTTGGTCCGCGGGCGCCAAGGCGCGGACCAGCGCACCCAGTTGTTACGTCGGGGGGTGTCCCGCAGCGACGCCCGCTGCCAGCGCGTCCCGCCGTCGGTGCTGAACTCGACCTGCCGCACGGGCGCGTGGCCCGACCAGGCGCGGCCGGTCAGCCGGTGGGTGCGCCCGGCGGCCAGCACGGTGTTCGGGGCCAGCTCGAAGCCGGACTTGATGGTCTGCCGGGTCAGCGGGGCGCTGCCCCCGGGCGGGTAGGAGGGGCCGAACAGCCGGTAGAAGTCCGTGTTCCACGGCGAGGTCAGCGGCTCGGCGCTCACCTCGATGTCGCCGAGCCACTTGATGGAGGCGATCCCCACCCAGGACGGCACGACGACCCGGACCGGGTACCCGTGGTCGTACGGCAGCGGCTCGCCGTTCATCTCGTACGCGAGGATCACGTCGTCCAGCGCCTTGGCCACCGGCAGCGGGCGCCGCACCCGGCCCAGGTTGACGCCCTCGGTGACGTAGTCGGCGTCGAGCCCGCGGGGCATCACGTCGACCGCGTGCCCGCCGATCCCGGCGCGGCGCAGCACATCGGAGAGCCGCACGCCACGCCACCGGGCGACGCCGATCGCGCCGAGCGTCCAGGCGGTGCCGGAGGCGGCGTCGCCCTGCTGGGAGGTGTAGAAGCTGCGGCCGTTGCCGGCGCACTCGACGGCGGCGTCGCGGGTGACGGAGGGGAGCGCGCGGAGTTGGTCGTACGTGAAGCGGGCCGGGCCGCCGGTCAGGCCGCTGCCCCACACCGTCAGGGTCCAGGAACCCTTGTCCAGCACGGGGGTCGACGTGTGGTTGCGGACGAAGAAGCGCTCCACGGGTGTGTGGAGGCCGGTGCCGCGGAGGGCGGCGAAGTTGGCCTCGGCGTTGGTGCCGCGGATGGTGAACAGCTCGGGCGGGAGGGGCTTGACGATGCCGGGCGCGAGAGCTGGGGCAGCGGTGGCGGGTGCGGCGGTGGCGACCTGAGAGGCCAGGGAGGCGACCGGGGTGGCCGCGAGCATCTTCAGTACGGAACGACGAGCAGGGGTCATCGCGGGACTCCTCGAAGAAGGGAGGAACGGGGGAGACCGGGCAGGAGCGGCCGAGAACGGCGCGGGAACGCGGGGAGCGGGCGAAGCGGGCGTCAGCGACAACAACAGCGGCGCGGCGAAAGGCGCGACATGACAGCCATGCGGGAATCCTAGCGTCGCGGCAGGCCGCGTTCACCCTGTCGTACAGGCCGGGCAGCAGGGTGGTACGGCGGGTACCGACGGTCGGGAGGCGGCGCCACGGTGCCAGGGCGCGGCGCTACGGCCCTACGGCCCTACGGCGCGACGGTGCCACGACGCGACGGTGCGACGGTGCCACGACGCGGCGGCGCTCAGTCGGCTCGCCGGACGGGGGACCGCCGGACGGTGACCATGGCGATGTCGTCGTCCAGGCGGGCGAATCGGCGCAGGTCGGCCCGGATGGCGTCGAGCATCGCGGCCGGGGGGCGGGTGGCCCAGTGGACGACGCGTTCGGCGAGAGGGTAGAACGCGCCGGCTTCATCACGGGCCTCGATGAGGCCGTCGGTGTAGAGCAGCAGGGTGTCGTCCGGTTCCATACGGTGACTCTCGACGTGCACGGGGGAGGGATCGGCGTCGAGACCGAGCAGTCCGATCGGCAGCGCGTGCTCCGGGGACGGCAGTTCCCGCACGGTGCCGTCGCGCAGGAGGAGCGGGGCCGGGTGACCGCAGTTGACCAGCCGTACCTCGTCGCACTCGCCGACGAACTCGACCACGACGGCGGTCACGAAGCACTCCCGCATCCGTTGCCCCATCTCAGGCCCCCCTGTGACGTCGTCGTTCTCCTCCGCCACGTCCCTGGCGCGGTCCAGGTCGCGGCGCACGGCATCGTCGAGGAAAGCAGGCAGATCGGGCAGGGCGACTTGTTGCCGGGCGCCCTGACGGAACGCGTTGAGCACGAACAGCACCACTTCCAGGGTCGACAGACCTTTGCCCTGGACGTCCCCCACCATCACCCGCGGGCGCCCGTCGACCATCGCGCAGGCGTACAGGTCGCCGCCGATCGTGGACTCCGCGTCGGACGCCAGATACGTGGACGAGAGCTCGACCGGGCCGAGCCGGGGTGGCAGTGGTCGCAGGAGTGTCCGCTGTGTCTGAGCGGTCACCCGGCGTGACTGCTCGAGCTGGCGGGCCCGTTTCTCCCGTACCGCGGCCGCGCCCACCGAGGCCGCGCTGATGACCAGTGCCGTCGCGAGGGCGACCGGCGCGTCCATCCAGGTCAGGCGCCCGTTCTCGGCGAGGGAGACGGTATAGGCCGGCAGCATCGCCGTGGCGATCACCAGTACCGCGCCGGGGCCGGTGAATACGGCTGCCAGAGCAGGCAGGGCCAGCATCATGCCGCCCAGCCGGACCCTGGACCCGCCGAACGCGTCCGCGGCCAGGAGGAGCAGCAGCAGGCCGACCGCCAGGCCCACGATCACCTGCGGCCCGCGCCACAGCGCCTCTGAGTCGCGCCTCCGCGCGTCGACAGACGGCATGTATTTCACGGTACAGGGACCAGCCGATCTCGCCCGGTGGGCGGCGCCCGCGTGACCGGCCCCCGCCGCCGCCCGGCGCCGGATCTATGCTCGGCACGGATCAGAACGGCGGTCGAACGGAGCGGAGTGGGGATGCGAGGGCTTGATCCCGGCGTGCGTGTTCCGGGTAGGTCCGTCATGGCGTACGGCCCACACGCCGAACCGGTCCGCGGGACGCACATCGGTGAGCACCCGCCCGAACAGCGCCGAGTGGCCCACCCGATCGCCGCACGAATGGCCCGCAGGACAGGGCCATCGTCCCCCTAGCCTCGCTGGTATGAGCGATCAAGAGCACCGCACCACCGTCGACTTCTTCTTCGACCCCGCCTGCCCGTTCGCGTGGATCGCCTCGCGCTGGATGCTGGAGGTCGAGCGGCAGCGACCGCTCGATCTGCGCTTTCACGTCATGAGCCTCTACCTGCACAATCTCGGCAACGAGCTGTCCGACTGGTACCGGGATCTGGTGGACCGGTCCATCGGGCCGGTGCGGGTCGCCGTGGCCGCCGCGGGGCAGCAGGGGGACGGCGTACTGCGTGACCTCTACACCGCGCTCGGCACCCGGATCCACGAGCGGAAGAACGAGGACTTCGACGCGGTCGTCGCCGAGGCCCTGGCCGAGGTGGGACTGCCCGCCACTCTCGCGGAGGCCGCGCACGACCCCGCGTACGACGCGGCTGTGCGCCGTAGCCACGACGCGGGCAAGGACCCGGCCGCCGACGCGTACGTCGGTACGCCCACCATCCATGTCGACGGAACGGTCTGGTTCGGGCCCGTCCTGCGGGCGATCCCGCGCGGTGAGGACGCCGTCCGCCTCTTCGACAGCTTCCGGGTGCTCGCCCGCCACCCGGACTTCTTCGAGCTGAAGCGCACCCGCACCGGCGGTCTCGATTTCAGCTGACCGGCCGGCCGCTCGGCCGGGCGCCTCGGGAGATCAGGCGGACACCAGCTGCCTGGCCGTCCTCGCCGCCTCGTACCGCCGCACCAGCAGCCGCGCCAACTCCGGCGCGGGGCCCAGCACATCGGCCAGTACGTCCGCGCCCGACGCGTGCGCGCCGCGCGCGATGCGGTCGGGGAGGCGGCCGGGTGCGATCACGTACGGGGCCACGGCCACCCGCCGTACCCCCTGCGCCCGCAGCTCGCGCACGGCGTCCTCCGTGCGCGGCAAGGAGGCGGAGGCGAACGCGGGTCGCACGGCGCACCAACCGGTGCGGCGCCACTCCCGCGCGACATGGGCGATCACCGCGATCGCCTCCGGGTCGCTGGAGCCCGCCGAGGCCAGTACGACCCCGGTCGAGCCCTTGTCGCCGGGCGTGAGCCCGGCCTCGTACAGCCGCCGTTCCAGCGCGTCCGTCAGCAGCGACGACGGGCCGAGTACGTCGGCCTGCCGTACGGAGAGCCTGGGCAGCCGCGCCCGTGCCTCGTGCAGCACGGCCGGGATGTCGGACTTGGCGTGGAACGCGCGGGTCAGCAGCAGCGGCAGTGCCACGACGTCCCGTAGGCCCTCCGCGTCCAGCCGTTCCAACACCGTAGGCACGGAAGGGGTGTTGAAGTCCAGGAAGCCCGCCTCCACCCGCAGCCCCGGACGCAGCGCGCGCACCCGGCGAAGCAGCGCGTGCACGGTCGCGGCGTGCCGCGGGTCGCGGCTGCCGTGCGCCACGACGACGAGCACCGGGCGGCCGGGCGTACGGGGCACGGGGATCAGCTCCTGACCAGGAGACCGCGACTGCGCAGGACGCGGCGCTCCAGGGGCGAGAAGAACAGCAGGTCGATGCCGATACCGACGATCAGGATGAGGATGATCGTGGCCAGCACACCGGACATGTCGCTGTAGGTGCGGAAGTTCTCCATGAGCTGGCCGAGTCCCGTACCGAGGTCCGGCGAGCTGGCGATCAGCTCGGCGGCCATCAGCGAGCGCCACGAGAACGCCCAGCCCTGCTTCAAGCCTGCCAGATAGCCGGGCAGGGCGGCGGGCAGCAGGACGTGCCGGATGCCGTTGACACCGGTCGCGCCGATGGTCCGGCCGGCCCGCAGATACAGCGGCGGGATCTGGTCGACGCCCGCCACCAGGCCGTTGGCGATGGACGGGACGGCGCCCAGCAGCACCACCGCGTAGATCGTGGCGTCGGTCAGACCGAACCAGATGATCGCCGCGGGCACCCAGGCCACGGACGGCAGCGACTGGAGCCCGGACAGGATCGGCCCGATCGCGGCCCGCACCACCTTCACCCGTGCGACCAGCAGCCCCAGCGGCGTACCGATGGCGACGGAGACGGCGAAGCCCAGCGCGCCCCGCGAGACGCTGGTCCAGATGTAGCCGAGCAGTGTGCCGTCCAGCCACATGTCCTCGATGGAGCGCCAGACGTCGAGCGGCCCCGGCAGTACGTAGTCGGGCTTGAGGTCGGAGGCGGCGGCGAGCTGCCAGGCCGTGATCACCAGGACGACCGCCACGAGCGGCGGTACGAGCTTGGAGAGCACGATCCTGCCGAGCGACACCCGCTCGGTGGTCCTGGTCTCCAGCGCGTCCAGGCCGGCCTCCAGGCCCGCCAGGTCCTCCTTGGACACGGCGTCCCCGGAAGTCCCGGAAGTTCCCGAAACCCCCGTCTCAGTGCTGGCCATGTCGGCGAATCTCCCCACGCAGTTCCTCGGTGATCTCCACCGACAGGTCCGCCACCGCGGCGTCCTCGATCCGGCGCGGCTGCGGGATGTCGATCCGCCACTCCCGCGCGACGCGCCCCGGCCGGGACGACATCAGCACCACGCGCTCCGCGAGCCGGACGGCCTCGCGGACGTTGTGCGTGACGAAGAGGACCGACACGTTCGTCTCGGCCCAGATCCGGGTCAGCTCCTCGTGCAGCACGTCGCGTGTGATGGCGTCGAGCGCGGCGAACGGCTCGTCCATCAGCAGCAGTTGGCTGTCCTGCGCCAGCGCGCGGGCCAGCGCGACCCGCTGACGCATGCCGCCGGACAGCTCGTGCACCCGCTTGCCGTACGCGCCCTTCAGCCGTACGAGCTCAAGCAGCCGCTCGGCCTCGCCGTGTCGCTCGGCCTTGGGCATGCCCCGCATCTTCAGGGCGAGTTCGATGTTCTTGCCCGCGGTGAGCCACGGGAACAGCGCGTGCTCCTGGAACATCAGGGCCGGCCGGCCGCCGGGGACGTCGATGTCGCCCGCCGACGGCAGGTCGAGCCCGGCGACCAGGTTGAGCAGAGTGGATTTGCCGCAGCCGGACGCCCCCAGCAGGGTCACGAACTCGCCGTGCGCCACATCGAGGCTGACATCGTCCAGCACGAGCTGCTGGGCGCCGGGCCGGCCGAACGACTTGGACACATGGTCGAGACGGGTGGCGTACGGCTGTGTGCCGACGGTGGTGGCCTGCTTGACGAGAGTGGTGGCCATGGGTCACACCTCCTGGAGTCCTGAGGGCGGTCCGGTCGCGGGCTGTCGGGTGACTGCCTGTCAGGTGGCTACTTGACGCCGAGACCGGCGTCGTCGATCGCGGGCTTCCCGTCCGCCTTCAGCACCTTGTTGAGCAGCGTCAGGTCGTAGATCCCGTCCAGCAGCGGGTCTTCGAGCAGCCCCGCCTTCACCGCGTGCTCGGACGACACGCTCAGCGTGGAGGCCAGCGGGTCGTCGGTGATGTCGACGTTCTCCCACGCGGGGTCGATCACCTCGGGCGCCAGTGCCGCCCCCGAGTCCGCCTTCAGCTTGGCGTTGGCCGCGGTCTTGGCCTCGTCCGGGTTCTCGTTGATCCAGGCGTTCGTCTTCACCGAACCGCGCAGCACCGCCTCGACGACGTCCGGGTGCTCCTTGAGGAACTTCTGGGAGACGATCACGTTCGTGATGACGAACTTGCCGTCCTTCCACAGCTTCTTCTCGTCCAGCAGCACCGAACCGCCGCCCGCGACCAGCTTCGACGCGGTCGGCTCGGGCACCCAGGCCCCGTCCAGCGAACCGGCCTCGAAGGACGCGGGGATCTGCTTGTTGTCCTGACGGATGACGGTGACGTCGCCCTTGCCGGTGTTCGTGTCGACCTTCAGACCCTTGTCCGACAGGTAGTTGAGCAGCGCCACGTCCTGCGTGTTGCCGAGCTGCGGCGTCGCGATGCGCTTGCCCTTGAGGTCGTCCAGGGACTTGATCTTCTTCGGGTTGACGACGAGCGAGACACCGCCGGAGGCCGAGCCCGAGATGATCCGGAGGTTCTGGCCCTTCGACTTCGTGAAGCCGTTGATCGAGGGGGAGGGGCCGATCCAGCCGATGTCTATCGCGCCCGCGTTGAGCGCCTCGATCTCCGAGGGACCCGCGTTGAAGACCTGCGGCTTGATCTTGGTGCCGCCCAACTCCTTCTGGATCAGGCCCTCTTGGAGGCCGACCAGCGCGGTGGCATGGGTGATGTTGGCGAAGTAGCCGATCTTCACCTCGCCGAGGCCGCCGATCTTCTCGCCCTCGGCGGCGGGGGCGACCTTGTCGTCCTTCTCGCCCTCGGAGCCGTAGCCGCAGGCGCCGAGGACCACGGCGAGCAGGGGCAGTGCCGCGACCGCGGCGAGGGTACGTCGGCGGCGCAGGACGGTACGGGTGGCTGGCACGGGAGGGTTTCCTCTCGTCGGCCCGTGCTCACGTCCCTCGGTGACGAGGCGGCGTGGCCGGGCGGTCGGCAGTGTCGGAAGGTCTTCGGTGATACGGGTACCGCGGGCATGGCACCGCGGCGTCGCGGGTTCTCTGGGCGCGCGTGCGGTGCGCGTACGTCAGCGCGCACATCGCGCCACCCCGCCGGTCCCCGCGCCGAGGGCGCCGCTGCCGACCCGGCCGCCCTCCTTCGCGAACGTCGCGTACATGTCCACGGGCATCAGAAGTCCCAGCCCTCGTCGTCGGTGCCGGCCTGGGCGGGCGGCGGCTCGGCGGCGAACGAGTCGCCCGCCATGCCGGCCGCCAGCGTGGTGCCGTCGGCCGGGTCGATCAGCAGGAAGGAGCCGGTACGGCGGGAGTCGCGGTACGCGTCGAGCGCCAGCGGCTCGGCCGTACGGATCACCACCCGGCCGATGTCGTTGGTGACGAGCTGTCCCGGCGCCGGGTGCTGCGACAGGTCGTCCAGGGTCAGCCGGGACGGGATGTCCTTGACGATCGCCTTCACGGTGCGGGTCGTGTGCTTCAGCAGCACCCGCTGGCCGACGGCGAGCGGCCGGTCGGCGACATGGCAGACGGTCGCCTCGACGTCCTGGGTGACGGCGGGGACGCCGGAGCTGGGCGCGATCAGATCGCCGCGCGAGACGTCCACGTCGTCGCTGAGCCGGATCGTCACCGACTGCGGCGCCCACGCGATGTCGACGCTCTCGCCGAGCGCGTCGATGCCCTCGACGGTGCTCGTACGCCCCGAGGGCAGCACGGTCACGGCCTCGCCGACGCGCAGCACACCGGAGGCGATCTGGCCCGCGTAGCCCCGGTAGTCGGGGTGCTCGGCGCTCTGCGGCCGGATGACGTACTGGACGGGGAAGCGGGCGGGGCAGCCGGACAGGTCGTGGCTGACGGCGACGGTCTCCAGGTGCTCCAGGACGGTCGGCCCCCCGTACCAGTCCATGTTCGCCGACGGCTCCACCACGTTGTCCCCGGTCAGCGCCGAGATCGGGATCGCCGTGATCTCGGGGACCCCGAGCGTGGCGGCGTACGCGGTGAACTCCTCGGCGATCGCGGCGAACACGGGCTCCGCGAACTCCACGAGGTCCATCTTGTTGACGGCCAGCACCACGTGCGGGACCCGGAGCAGGGCCGCGACGGCCGCGTGCCTGCGGGTCTGCTCGACCACCCCGTTACGCGCGTCGACCAGCACGACGGCCAGCTCGGCTGTGGAGGCGCCGGTCACCATGTTCCGCGTGTACTGCACATGCCCGGGGGTGTCGGCGAGGATGAACCGGCGCCGGGGCGTGGCGAAGTAGCGGTAGGCGACATCGATGGTGATGCCCTGCTCGCGCTCGGCGCGCAGCCCGTCGGTCAGCAGCGCGAGGTCGGGCGTGTCCTGGCCGCGGCCGAGCGAGGCGCGCTCGACGGCCTCCAGCTGGTCGGTGAGGACGGACTTCGAGTCGTGCAGGAGCCGCCCCACCAGCGTGGACTTGCCGTCGTCGACGGATCCGGCGGTGGCGAAGCGCAGCAGGGTGGTGGCCGACAGCTGCTCGGTCAACTGCTCGGTGGCCGGGTGCCCGGTGGTCGTCATGGTTAGAAGTACCCTTCGCGCTTGCGGTCTTCCATCGCGGCCTCGGACATCTTGTCGTCGGCGCGGGAAGCGCCCCGCTCGGTGAGGCGGGACGCGGTGATCTCCGTGATGACGGCGTCCAGGGTGATGGCCTCGGAGTCGACGGCGCCCGTGCAGGACATGTCGCCGACGGTGCGGTAGCGCACGAGGCGGGTCTCGGTGGGCTCGCCCTCCTTGGGGCCGCCCCAGTCGCCGGCCGTCAGCCACATGCCGTGGCGGTTGAAGACCTCACGCTCGTGCGCGAAGTAGATCTCGGGCAGTTCGATGCCCTCGCGTGCGATGTACTGCCAGACGTCCAGCTCGGTCCAGTTGGAGAGCGGGAAGACCCGGACGTGCTCGCCCGGCGCGTGCCGTCCGTTGTAGAGCTGCCACAGCTCGGGGCGCTGCCGGCGCGGGTCCCACTGCGAGAACTCGTCGCGCAGCGAGAAGACCCGCTCCTTCGCCCGCGCCTTCTCCTCGTCGCGGCGGCCCCCGCCGAAGACCGCGTCGAACCGCTCGGCCTGGATCTTCTCCGTCAACGGGACGGTCTGGAGCGGGTTACGGGTGCCGTCGGGGCGCTCGCGCAGGGTGCCCGCGTCGATGTACTCCTGCACCGACGCCACATGCAGGCGCAGCCCGTGCTCGGCCACCGTACGGTCGCGGTAGGCCAGCACCTCGGGGAAGTTGTGACCGGTGTCGACGTGCAGCAGCGTGAAGGGCACCGGCGCCGGCGCGAACGCCTTCAGCGCCAGATGCAGCATGACGATGGAGTCCTTGCCGCCGGAGAAGAGGATCACCGGCCGCTCGAACTCACCCGCCACCTCACGGAAGATGTGCACACCCTCCGACTCCAGGGCGTCCAGATGGCTCAGGGCGTACGGCGCCTCGCGGGCGCCTTCCGCTCCGCCCTCGCTGCCATCGGTCCCGTCGGTGACGGATGCGACGCTGGTCGCCATCAGGCCAGACCCCTCTCGGTGAGCAGCGCGTGGAGCGCCGCCGCGGACTCCTGCACGGACTGCGTGTGCGACTCGATCCGCAGATCGGGCTCCTCGGGGGCCTCGTAGGGGTCGTCGACGCCGGTGAGACCGCTGATCTCACCGGCCGCCTGCTTCGCGTACAGGCCCTTCACGTCCCGTACGGAGCACACCTCGACCGGAGTCGCGACATGCACCTCCAGATACGCGGTGCCCTCGCTCCGGTGGCGCTTGCGCACCGCCTCGCGGCTGTCCGTGTACGGCGCGATCACCGGCACCAGCGCCTTGACGCCGTTCGACGCGAGCAGTTCGGCGACGAAGCCGACGCGCTGCACGTTGGTGTGCCGGTCCTCGCGGCCGAAGCCGAGTCCCGCGGAGAGGAATTCGCGGATCTCGTCGCCGTCCAGGACCTCCACGCGGTGGCCCTCGGAGCGCAGCCGGCCCGCCAGTTCGACGGCGATGGTGGTCTTGCCGGCGCTGGGCAGACCGGTGAGCCAGATCGTCGCGCCCTGCTCGGTCCGGCTCATCAGTGCAGCCCGCATTCGGTCTTGGAGTTGCCCGCCCAGCGGCCGGCGCGGGCGTCCTCGCCCGCCGACACGCGGCGGGTGCAGGGCGCGCAGCCCACGGAGGCGTAACCGTCCGTCAGCAGCGGGTTGGTGAGCACGCCGTGTTCGGCGACGTACGCCTCCACGTCCTCCTGCGTCCAGCGGGCGATCGGCGAGACCTTGACCTTGCGGCGCCTGTCGTCCCAGCCGACGACGGGAGTGTTCGCGCGGGTCGGCGACTCGTCGCGGCGCAGGCCTGTCGCCCAGGCGTCGTACGCCGTCAGACCCTCTTCGAGGGGCTTGACCTTGCGCAGGGCGCAGCACAGGTCGGGGTCGCGGTCGTGCAGCTTCGGGCCGTGCTCGGCGTCCTGTTCGGCCACCGTGGCGCGCGGGGTGAGCGTGATGACGTTGACGTCCATCACGGCGGCGACGGCGTCGCGGGTGCCGATCGTCTCGGGGAAGTGGTAGCCGGTGTCGAGGAAGACGACGTCGACGCCGGGCAGGGCGCGCGAGGCGAGGTGGGCGACGACCGCGTCCTCCATGGAGGAGGTGACGCAGAAGCGGGCGCCGAAGGTGGTGGTGGCCCAGGTGAGGATCTCCAGGGCGGAGGCGTCTTCGAGTTCGCGGCCCGCGCGCTCGGCGAGCGCCTTGAGCTCGGCGTGCTCGCGGTCGTCGGTCCCGGTGGTCTCCGTCAGCGCCGTCATATCCGTTCCCCTCCGTCGTCCGTTCCGTCGTCCGTCGTCAGGCCGCGGGTCAGCAGCCCGAGGAACTTCAGCTGGAAGGCCCGGTTGCAGGCCCCGCATTCCCACGCGCCGTGGCCCTGCTCGTTCGGGCGCAGATCCTCGTCGCCGCAGTAGGGGCAGTAGAACGGGGCGGCGCGCTCGCTCACGACAGCGCCTCCTCGGACGCGCGGGCCGCCCAGGTGGCGAAACGCTCGTCGGCCTCGCGCTCCTTCTGGAAGCGGGTGAGTACGCGCTCGACGTAGTCGGGGAGTTCGGTGGCGGTGACCTTCAGACCGCGGACCTTGCGGCCGAACGCGGGCTCCAGACCGAGCGCGCCACCGAGGTGCACCTGGTAGCCCTCGACCTGATTGCCGTCGCCGTCCAGCATCAGCTGGCCCTTGAGGCCGATGTCCGCGACCTGGATCCGGGCGCAGGCGTTGGGGCAGCCGTTGACGTTGATGGTGATCGGCTGGTCGAAGTCGGGGATACGGTCTTCCAGTTCGTCGATCAGGGACGCGCCGCGCGCCTTGGTCTCGACGATCGCCAGCTTGCAGAACTCGATGCCGGTGCAGGCCATCGTGCCGCGCCGGAAGGGCGACGGCTTGACCCGCAGGTCGAGCGATTCCAGCCCCGCGACGAGTGAGTCGACCTGGTCCTCGGCCACGTCGAGCACGATCATCTTCTGCTCGACGGTGGTCCGCACCCGGCCGGAGCCGTGCTCCTCGGCGAGGTCGGCGATGTTCTTCAGGGTCGGGCCGTCCACCCGGCCGACGCGCGGCGCGAAGCCGACGTAGAAGCGGCCGTCCTTCTGGCGGTGCACACCGACGTGGTCGCGCCACTCCTCCACGGGCCGCTCGGGCGCGGGACCGTCGACGAGTGTCCGCTTCAGATACTCGTCCTGGAGGATCCGGCGGAACTTCTCGGCGCCCCAGTCGGCGAGGAGGAACTTCAGCCGGGCGCGGGTGCGCAGCCGGCGGTAGCCGTAGTCGCGGAAGATCCCGATGACCCCGGCCCAGACGTCGGCGACCTCGTCCAGCGGGACCCAGGCGCCCAGCCGCTGGCCGATCTTGGGATTGGTCGACAGTCCGCCGCCCACCCAGAGGTCGAAGCCGGGGCCGTGGTCGGGGTGCTCGACACCGACGAAGGCGATGTCGTTGATCTCGTGTGCGACATCCAGGAGCGGCGATCCTGAGATGGCCGTCTTGAATTTACGCGGGAGGTTCGAGAACTCCTTGGTGCCGATGAACCGGGCGTTGATCTCGTCGATCGCCGGGGTGCCGTCGACGATCTCGTTCTCGGCCACTCCGGCGACCGGGGAGCCGAGGATCACGCGGGGCGTGTCACCGCAGGCCTCGGTGGTCGACAGGCCGACGGACTCGAGCCGCCGCCAGATCTCCGGGACGTCCTCGATCCGTATCCAGTGCAGCTGGATGTTCTGCCGGTCGGTGATGTCGGCCGTGTCCCGGCCGAACTCGTGCGAGATCTGCCCGATGACGCGCAGCTGCTCCGTGGTCAGCCGGCCGCCGTCGATCCGGACCCGCAGCATGAAGTACTTGTCGTCCAGCTCCTCCGGCTCCAGGATGGCGGTCTTGCCGCCGTCGATCCCGGGCTTGCGCTGGGTGTACAGCCCCCACCACCGCATGCGTCCCCGCAGGTCGGCAGGGTCGATCGAGTCGAATCCGGCCTTGGAGTAGATCGTCTCAATGCGTGTCCGCACATTGAGACCGTCGTCGTCCTTCTTGGCCTGCTCGTTCGCGTTGAGAGGAGTGAAGTGACCAACGGCCCACTGGCCCTCGCCGCGGTGACGGCTCACCTTGCGGCGGGGCGTGGCGGCAGCGGGCTTCTCAGGGGTGGCGGCCATGGCGGGATACGTCCTTCGGGACTGCGGAGGGCGGCTCTGACCTGCACACGTGGGCTGACGGCGCAGCGGTGCGCAGAGGGAATTCGAGCGGGGGAAGCGGCGGGGCTGCGGTGGTCAGCTCGCCCGACAGATCGCGCTGGACATGCGGCAGAGATCGACGTGCCGCCGACTCACCAAGGCAATACCAGCTGTAGACATGGGCGAAGCCTGGCACGCGGATCTGAGGCCAGTCCACCACGATCCACGATGTGGACGACTCTGTCCCGCTATGCGAGATGGGGTGTGGAGCGGGCGGTCGGTGGGGCGGTCGGGTGGGCGCCGGTCCACGGTCCCGGGGTGGTCACATCCGGCTCCTGCTCCACCTTCGTGTCGAAGAGGGTGAAGCCACGCCGCAGATAGTTGTCCATGGCGTGCTCCCCGTCCTTGGAGCAGGTGTGCAGCCAGACCCGCTTCGTCGGCGTCCGGCCGGGCCGGCGCTCCGCCAGGTCCCAGGCGCGCGCCACCCCGTACGACAGCAGATGCCCGCCGATCCGGCGGCCCCGGAAGGCGGGGACGAGACCGAAGTACACGATCTCGACCGTGCCGTCCTCCCGCGCCTCCAGCTCCACATAGCCGGCCGGGGTCCCCTTCTCGTACGCCACCCAGGTCTCGACGCCCGGCCGGGAGACGGCCTCGTGCCACTCCTCGTACGACAGGGCGAGCCGGTCCGTCCAGCGGATGTCACCGCCGACGGCGGTGTAGAGGAACCGGCTGAACTCCGCGGAGGGGACCTCGGACCGGACGATCCGCACATCGCCCTCGGGCTCCGCGGCGGGCCGCAGATCGGTCGGGGAGGTCTGTTCCAGGGACCAGGTGGTCACAGTGATGCTCATGGTCGCCAGGGAATCACGCGGCCCCGCACCGGCCAAACCGTGTCATCGGGTGACGGGCCCGGCGCTACTTTGAAGACGCGCCCTAGGATATTCCGTGGTCCACCCACCCGCCGTGCACCCGGTCGTCGGCCACCGCCGGTGCCGTCGAGTGCGGCAGCAGGTCCGCCGGGTGCTCGGGCCGTACGACCTCCACCCCGACCTCCTCACTGAAGCGGTACGGCCGGTGGGCCAGCACCCCCGCCAGATGACGGCGCACCCGCGACATCTCCGCCCGCACCGTCCCCGTGCGCGTCGGGTCCCCGAAGACGTCCGCCGCCAGCTCCGCCGCGCTCCGCCCCTCCCGGTGCGTCGCCAGCACGTAGAGCAGCTCCGCGTGGCGAGGTGTCAGCTCCTGCGCCCAGCTGCCCGCCGCCCCCGAGACCGTCACCGACCAGCGCCGGGGCCGGCTCAGATCCAGCACGACCCTGCTCGGCGCGTCCCGCGGTGCCTCCTCCTCCACGGTCAGCAGCCAGCCGCCGGGCAGCGGCTCGACGCCGCACATGCCGAGGGAAGGCAGCCAGAGCCGCCCCGGCCGTAAGGACCTCGGCAGCGGCAGGCGGTCGACCGGCGCCATCCCCGTCACGGCCGCCGTCCAGCCGTGCGCGTCGACGGCCAGGGCCCTGCCGCGCACCCGGCACAGGATCGGCGCGGCGACCGAACGCAGCCGCTCGATGGCCCGCAGATGCCGCTCCCGCAGCTCGCTCTCGGCGAGCTTGGCGACGGAGGTGACCAGCGCCAGCGTCGAAGGATGGAAACCCGTCGCCGGGCCGCTCACGTCGATGGCGCCCAGCAGCCGCCCGTCACGCGGGTCGTGCACCGGCGCGGCGGCGCAGGTCCAGTTCGTCAGGACGTGGACGAAGTGCTCGGCCGAGTGGACCCGTACCGGGGTCCGGGCGGCCAGCGCCGTACCGATGGCGTTGGTCCCGGTGACCTGCTCCGACCAGGCGGTGCCCTCCGCCAGGCTGATGCCGTCGGCCTGCCGCAGCACCCTGGCGTTGCCCTCGCGCCACAGGACCCGGCCCTGGTCGTCGCAGACCACCAGGATCTGGAGCGACGCGTCGACGATGCCGGTCAGCCCGTCGGTGACACCGCGCATCACCTCGGCGAGTGCCGAGGTACGACGCCGGTGTTCGAGCTCCTCCGTGGCCAGGACCACCCGGCCGGCCCGCTGCCGGTCCGGGTCGACGCCGAGGCGCCGCATCCGCTGCCACGACGCCCCTATGACCGGGCGGGGCGCCATCGGCGGCCGGTCACCGGCCAGCGACGCCTCCCGGATCTGCTGGAGCAGCCGCGTCGCCTGCGCGCCGTCCATCGCCGTGAGGCGTGACAGATCGAGCGATGTGTCCTTCATCGGGCCCCCCGCCGCGAACGGCGCTTTCTCGATTCATGGACGTGGACCGAATCATGCGGAGTTCTTCGCTCCGCTCTCCCCATCGTGCCGTTCCCGCCCGCTCCCGGTATGACGGTCCGGACATTCTGCAACCGCTTGCAACCCTGGCGAACAGGGACCCCATGAGCGAAGGTGACATCAAGTCGTGGGTGGTGCCGTGTCGGCGCAGCACCACCCTCGGCCCTCGGGCCCGGATCCGACGGGCAGGGCCCGACGACCGGCTCAGACCGCCCGCGCCCGAGTCACCACCGACTCCAGGTCCAGCGTGTGCGGCAGCGTGCCGAAGGCCGTACCCCACTCCCCGCCCAGCCGTGACGCGCAGAACGCGTCCGCGACCGCCGACGGCGCCCACCGCACCAGCAGCGAGCCCTGGAGCACCAGCGCCATCCGCTCCACCAACCGCCGCGCGCGGGCCTCGACGCCGTCCAGATCGGCGAGTTCGGTCAGCAGGTCCTTGATCGCCCCGTCCAGCCGGTGGTCCGCGCCGCGCGCCTTGCCGACCTCCTGGAGGAACGCGTTCAGCGCCCCGGGCTCGCGCTGGAGCGCCCGCAGTACGTCGAGTGCCTGGACATTGCCCGAGCCCTCCCAGATCGAGTTGAGCGGCGACTCACGCAACAGCCGCGGCATCCCGGACTCCTCGACGTAGCCGTTGCCGCCCAGACATTCGAGCGCTTCGGCGGCGACCGGCGTACACCGCTTCGTCACCCAGTACTTGGCCGTCGGCACCGCCAGCCGCAGAAACGCCGCCTCCGCCTCCGAGCCGCCGCTCTGCACGGCGTCCTGCGCCGCCGCCAGCCGCAGCGCCAGCGTCGTCGCGGCCTCCGACTCCAGCGCCAGATCGGCGAGTACGTTGCGCATCAGCGGCTTGTCGATCAACTCGCCCCCGAACGCGCGGCGATGCGCGGCGTGATGCACGGCCTGCGCGACCGACTGGCGCATCAGCGCCGCCGATCCGAGCACGCAGTCCACCCGCGTCGCCGCCACCATCTCGATGATGGTGCGCACCCCGCGCCCCTCCTCGCCGACCCGGCGGGCCCACGTGCCGTCGAACTCGACCTCGCTCGACGCGTTCGACCGGTTGCCCAGCTTGTCCTTCAGCCGCTGGATCAGGAACACGTTGCGCGTCCCGTCCGGCAGCACCCGGGGCACCAGGAAGCACGTCAGCCCGGCCGGCGCCTGCGCCAGCACCAGGAATCCGTCGCACATCGGCGCGGAGCAGAACCACTTGTGCCCGGTGAGCAGATACTCCCCGTCGGCGTCCAGCGGCGTCGCCGCCGTCGTGTTGGCCCGTACGTCGCTGCCGCCCTGCTTCTCGGTCATGCCCATCCCGAACAGCGCGCCGGCCTTCTCCCCGGCGGGCCGCAGCCCGGGCTCGTACCGGTGCGAGGTGAGCAGCGGCTCCCACTCGGCGGCCAGCTCCGGCTCCGTCCGCAGCGCGGGCACCGCCGCGTGCGTCATGGACAGCGGACAGCCGTTCCCGGCCTCCGCCTGCGTCCACACGTAGAACCCGGCGGCCCGGCGCAGATGCCCGTCCGGCCGGCCCCAGGCGTCCGTCAGCCCCGCCGACACGGCCCCGTCCAGGAGTTGGTGCCAGGCCGGATGGAACTCGACCTCGTCGATCCGGTTCCCGTACCGGTCGTGCGTACGGAGCTTCGGCGGATTCTCGTTGGCCCGCGTCCCCCACTCCTGCACGCGCGCCGAACCGGCCGCGAGACCGAGCGCGGACAGCTCCGACCGCGCCTCGTCGAGGACTTCGGGCGCGGCGTGCCGCTCCAGGCCTTCCACGAGGGCCCGGTCGCCGCTGAAGACGTCGTATCCCACCAGGGGCGGAACCTGGTTGGTCACTGTGTGGGTGGTGGCAGTCATGCCGCTACGGTAAGGAGGTGCAGGCAGCAAACGAAACACCCGAGCGGCCGACGGGCCGACTCCGCCGGGCCCGTGCCCTCTACCGCGACGTTCCCATGCGGAAGATGGCCTGGCTGCTGCTGAAGGACACCGTCAACTCGTGCATCGAGTACCGGATTCTCGGTCTGGCGGCGGAGGCGGCGTTCTTCACGCTGCTCTCCCTCCCGCCGTTGATGCTCGGTCTCCTCGGCCTGCTCGGGTACATAGACGACTGGACCAACACCACCACCGTCGCCTCGATCGAGGAGAACATCCTCACCGCGGTCGGCACCGTCCTCTCGGACAGAGGCGTCGACCAGATCGCGAAACCGCTCCTGTCGGACGTCACGCACGGCGGACGCCCCGACCTCATCTCCATCGGTTTCGCCATCGCCCTCTGGTCGGGCTCACGGGCGGTGAACGTCTTCATCGACACGATCACCGTGATGTACGGACTCGACGGCCGGCGCGGCATCGTCGCCACCCGGCTGCTCGCCTTCCTGCTCTACATCGTGGCGCTGCTCATCGGTGCCGTCGTACTGCCCCTGGCGGTCGTGGGGCCCGACCGGGTCGTCGACCTCATCCCCTGGGGCACGGAGGTCGCCAGCGTCCTGTACTGGCCGGTGGTGATACTGCTCTCCATCGCCTTCCTGACCACGCTCTACCACGTGTCCGTGCCCGCGCGGTCGCCGTGGATAGAGGACGTGCCGGGCGCGCTCGTGGCCCTCGGCATGTGGGTCTTCGGCAGCTTCCTGCTGCGGATCTATCTCACGAGTACGGTCGAGGGCCCCACCATCTACGGATCCCTCGCCGCCCCCATCGCGGTGCTCCTGTGGATCGGGATCTCGGCCTTCGCCGTCCTGGTCGGCGCCGCGGTCAACGCCGCCATCGACCGGGTCTGGCCGTCGGTCTCCACGGCGGCGGCCCGCGCGGCCAACGACCGCCTGCGGGCGGCGCAGGCCGCGGAGCTGGTGGCGCGCGTGGAGGCTTTGTCGGGCGAGCCGGACGACGGGGACTACGGCCCCGACCCGGACATGCCCTCGGAGTTCCCGGAGAGATGGTCCCGCTTCCTGCCGCCGGACGACCTGAAGTCCCGGTTCCACTCGGGGCGCGACAAGGAGCCCAAACCGTAGCCTCCACCGCGCCGCCGGGTCCCGGGCGTCTAGCCTTGAGGTGTGTACAGGGAACGGGCGTCGCGGGCCGAGGGCGTCGTCGTGTGGTCGCGGACAGCGCCGGAACGGGACGACGCCCCCGTCTACCCCGTCCTGCCGGACGGCTGCATGGATCTGCTCTGGATCGGTGGCCGGCTTCGCGTGGCCGGGCCCGACACCCACGCGTTCACGCCGGATCCGGCGGGAGCCGCCGGGGGCGGCGGTTTCGTCGATGCCGTCGGCGTCCGCTTCGCGCCCGGCATCGCGCCCGCGCTCCTGGGCGTACCGGCGTACGAACTGCGCGACCGGCGCGTGGACCTCACCGACCTGTGGCCGGGCCCCGAGGGGCGCGAAGTCGCCGAGCGCGTCGCCGCCGCCGGCGACCCGGCCGCGGCGCTGGAATCGGCGGCGCTGCGGCGGATGGCCCTCGCCGGACCGCCCGACCCCCTGCTGCGCGCCGTCGTGGACGGGCTCGACGCGGGCCGCACGGTCGCCTCCGTCGCCGAGACCGTCGGCCTCGGCACCCGCCGGCTGCACCGCCGTTCCCTGGACGCCTTCGGTTACGGCCCCAAGACCCTGGCCCGTGTCCTGCGCCTCCAGCGGGCGCTCGCGCTCGTACGGGCGTCCGTGCCGTACGCGGAGGCCGCCGTCGTCGCGGGCTGCGCCGACCAGGCGCATCTCGCCAGGGAGACCCGCGATCTGACCGGCCTCACGCTCGGTGCCTACGCGGCGTTGGCGAACAGCGAGACGCCGCAGCCGTCCGGGTCGAGCACGACCGCGTAACGCTGGCCCCAGGTCGCGTCCCACGGCTCGAGGTGGCCGCGGTACCCGGCGCCGGTCAGCCGCGCGTAGACCGCGTCGACCTCGGCGGGGCTGTCGCAGAGGAAGTTGAGGCCCAGCCGGTCGCCGTTCGTCGGCGGGGTCCAGCCGGGGTCGAAGGACCGCACGACGTCCTCCGTGTCCCAGGCCAGGCGCAGTCCGCCCGGCAGGGTGGTCTCCACATGGGGTGCGGAGTCCGCGTCGGCGGGGATGTCCAGGCCGAGCCCGCGGTAGAAGGCGAGCGAGGCGGTCATGTCGGAGGTGACGATGCCGATCAGATCGAGTCGTGGAGTCATGCGACCAACGTAGGCGCGGTCCGCCGGGCCGGTCTTGAACGGATCGGACACGACCGTGACCCGTGTTCTTCCATGGTCTCGAACGGTGCCGCGGCGGGACGGCAACGGCGAGGTGGGCGCACCGGTGGCGACGCGGACGTACGACAGCGGGCCGCGCCATGGGCGCGGCCCGCCGGGGATGCGTATCCCTGCGTCCTTCGGAGCCTCGGAGGATCGTCACCCTCGAAGGTCCGGGGGATGCCTCAGATGATCGAGACGCCGTAGGCGCTGAGGGCCTCGGTGACCGGCTGGAAGAACGTGGTGCCGCCGGAGGAGCAGTTGCCGCTGCCGCCGGAGGTGAGGCCCAGCGCCGTGGTGCCGGCGAAGAGCGCGCCGCCGCTGTCGCCGGGCTCGGCGCAGACGTTGGTCTGGATCATGCCGGTGACGATGCCGTCGGCGCCGTAGTTCACCGTCGCGTTGAGGCCGGTGACCGAGCCGCCGTGCAGACCGGTGGTGCTGCCGCTGCGCTGCACGCCCTGGCCGACGGAGGCGTTGCCCGCGCCGGTGATCTCCTGGTAGCTGCCGTTGTACAGGTAGACCCTGCCGTCGGCGGCACTCGGGTTCGAGTGCTGGATGATCCCGTAGTCGTTGCCCGGGAAGCTGGAACCGGCGGTCGTGCCGATGGACCAGCTGCTGCCGATGTTGGTGCAGTGACCGGCGGTCAGCGCGTAGTTCGCGCTGCCGTTGGTCACGTTGAAGCCGAGCGAGCAGCGGGCGCCACCGGTGGTGATGGCCTCGCCGCCGGCGATCAGCTTGCTGAAGGTGCCGGGCGTGCGCTTGATCGTCAGACCGGCGTCGGTGTCCGTGACGGCCGACTTGACCTCGGCCAGCTCGGCCGCCGAGACGGTGCTGTCCGCGGTGACGACGATCTTGCCGGTGGCCTTGTCGGTGTACCAGGCGGTACCGGCCACGTCCGCGCCGAGCACGGCGGAGCTGGCGTCGGCGAGCTGGGCGGCCGTCACCTTGGCCTCGGGGGCCGGGGCGGCGACGGCGGACGGGACGGCGAGCGCGACGGCGGCCACCAGACCGGTCGACACGGCGAGGACACGAGCGCGTCTGGACACGCCATTGAGGGGGGAGAAGCGCTTGAAGGTCACGAAATCCTCCATCGGTGGGGGGAAAGCACGGCCCCGTGGGGTGTGGGCCGTTGTTCGTGCGCCGGTCCGAGGCCGGTCGTTGCCGGCGCTGAACCTGTCGTTCCGCACGGTTGGAATCGTTGACGGGCCACGCCTCGTACACAAGGCCGACTTCCGGACCCCCGGCCGCCCGCGTCCCCGAACCCCGCGACGGCCCTGCCGCCGGGGCGCCGCCACGGCTTCGCGCCCACGTGGCCGGCCGTTTGCTGCAAAGCGGCCGGGCGCGTGGGCGCGGTGGGCGCTCAGGGCGTGAACTCCCGGCAGGACAGCGGGTTTGAGCCTGTATACCGAGGGGCTGCGACGGGTCACATCACGACCACACACGGTTTGCCCGGCGGTTCGGCACCCGGTATGAGCGGTGTGTACGGCCACGCTCCGGGCCGGTCCGCGGGCACACGGCGGACATCACCGCTGGTTCCGGTGCGGCGGAATAGGGCGTACGAGCGAATTGCGCCCACCGGCTCGATGGCTGAATACATTCGCTATGGCCCCGAGTTGGCGCGGTACCGAGTGGCCGTATCCGGCCACGGCGATTCTCTTGTGCGACGGCCCGGTATGTGCTGGACCGTCAGAGACCCCCCGTGGAACCGTGCGCGGGGCCGGGCCGGGACCGCGCACGGGACCCCGCCGGACAGCTCGTCCACCGAACGCCCGGACCCGCCCGGTCGGCCGATTCGCCCCCGGGGCATGGCATGGACGCGTCCGACGGGGAAACCCGGAAGGGCATGACGGACGACACGAGAAGACCCGGCACGAGAAGACCCGGCAGGAGCGAACCGGCCAGGAGCGCACCCGAGGGGCGGGACGAGTCGACGGAGGAGCGGGCCGACCGGCGCTGGGCGGAACTGCTCCAGGAGGTACGCGTCGCCCAGACCGGGGTGCAGATCCTGTTCGGTTTCCTGCTCACCGTCGTCTTCCAGCCGCGCTTCACCGACCTGTCGGACACCGACAAGAACATCTACCTCGCGACAGTGGTGCTCGGAGCCGTCACCACCGGCGCGCTCATCGCGCCCGTTTCCTTCCACCGGATGGTCACGGGGCGGCAGTTGAAGCCACAGATGGTCGAGTGGGCGTCCCGGCTCACCGTCATCGGGCTGGTCTTCCTGCTCTGCACCATGGCGTCGGCGCTGCTGCTGATACTGCGCGTGGCGCTGCACAACGCCGTCGCGCTGTGGATCGTCGCGGGACTCGTCGGGTGGTTCGTGCTCTGCTGGTTCGTCCTGCCGGCCTGGGCCCGCCGCGACAACTCCAGGACGGACGAGGGCTGATCAGGCAGGGCGGTCCTGGAGCACGGACAGCGTGTTGCCCGCCGGGTCGGTGAACCACGCGATGTACGGGCCGCCGAGCCGGAAGATGCCCCGGTCGTCGGTCTCCATGGTGGGGTGGCGCTCGAAACTCACGCCCCGCCGGACCAGCTCGTCGACGGCCGTCTCGATGTCGTCCACGGGGAAGTTGAGGATCGTGTACGTGGCGGGGACATGGTCCGGCTTCGGATAGACCAGCACCTCCGCCCCGCCCGCGAGACGCAGCCGCAGCATGCCGTTGGCCTCGGTGACGTCCAGGCCCAGCGTCTCGCCGTAGAAGAGACGGGCCCGGGGGATGTCGTCCACGGCGAAACCGCTGAACGCCTTGCTTCTGCCGAGCATGACCGCTTCCTCTCCTCCGGGAAGGAGGGCCGGGACCCGGCCCTCCTTCCGACCGTACAAGGGGGGCCGGGACCCGGCAGCCCGGCGGGCCCCGCGTCCGGCGCGTACCACGGATGCGTAATACTCGGACCATGACCTCGCGTATTACCGCCACCGGCCGTGCGGCGGCCCGGTCCGCGGCGGCCGGCACCGTCCGGCGGGCCACCGCGCGCGACGCCAAGCGGCTGACCCGGCTCATCCGGGCGTCCAGCGCCTACGAGGGCCCGTACGCGCCCATGATCGCCGGCTACCGCGTGGGGCCCGACTACATCGAGACCCACCGCGTCTTCCTCGCCGCCGGCCCGGACGACCGGCTGCTCGGCTTCTACGCCCTGCTGCTCGCCCCGCCCGAGCTGGACCTGATGTTCGTCGCCGACGCCGCGCAGGGCCTCGGCGTCGGACGGCGGCTGGTCGAGCACATGAAGGGGGAGGCGCGCGAGGCCGGTGCCGACGCCGTACGCGTGGTGTCGCACCCGCCCGCCGAGGGCTTCTACCGCGGTGTGGGCGCCGAACGCGTCGGCACGGTGGCGGCCAACCCGCCCGCGGTGATGTGGGACCGCCCGGAACTGGTCATCAGGATCGGTCCCGCCGACGAGAGCCGCCCGCAAGGGTAATTGGCGCGCGGACGACCTCCGATCCACGGCGCGATGTGGTCGGATGAGACGCGGTCGGACGAGATGCGGTCCGACCCATTGACCGCGTCGCACCAAGACGCGACGCTGTCGCACAAGGCTGAACGCCGGACATCCATGTGAATGGGCGTTCGATGGTCCCGCTCCCTGAACCCCACATCTCAGGAAGGCAGGCAACGGCTCATGAGCGACTCGCAGGCAACGGCCCAGGAGCCCACAGCGGCCAGTGCGGCCACGATCGACCGGCAGACCCCCGAGTTCGTGGTCGTCGGGACCGCGCCGGAGGGCACCGCCCACGCCCTGACCGACCGGTAGACCCCGCCGCCGTGCCGCCGCGGGTGCTCGGCACCGCGACGGGCGGCGGACAGCCCCGGTGGAACCGCGCGTGCCCCGGCCGCGCCGGGATCCACACCCGGCTCGTCACCAGCGGCGTCGGCCTGCCGCTCGGTCCCGACGTCGTCCCGCACTGCACCGACCGCACTGCACCGACCGCACCGCACCGACCGCGCCGCGCTCCCGCCGGGCCGCGCCCGGATCTCCCGGGCCCCGGAGTCCGTCGGGCGGTGGCGGGAACGGCCGGCCACGCACCCGTACGCGACCTGATGGACGCCCTCCCCTCCGGGCGGCGCCCCCGTACGTCGTCCCCGACCACCCCAAGGACCACGGCGCCGGGGGACACGCCGCGAAAGACCACGGCGCCGCACCCGATCACCCTTAGAACTCCCTTTCCCAGCAGCATCCCCACCCCCCACTCCACCCGGAGGAAGCCATGCACGGCAGCAAGCCGACGAAGGCCCTCGTCAGGACGGCGGCGGCCACGGTCGCCGCCGCGGCGCTCGTCGCCGGACTCGTCCAGAGCGCCGGAGCGAGCGAGTCCGGCGCCGCCCGGGGGTCCGCGGCCGAGGCGCCCGCCGCCGCGGCCGGCGTGCCGACGGGCATCACCACCATCTCCACCGGCTACTCGATCCCGTGGGGCATGCACTGGATGCCCGACAACTCATCGGCGCTGGTCACCGAGCGCAACACCTTCAAGGTCTTCAAGGTGACACCGGCCGGGCAGCGGACCGAGATCGGCTCCGTCCCCGAGTCCCAGACCACCGGCGGTGAGGGCGGCCTGATGGGCGTCGCCGTCGACCCGAACTGGGCGAGCAATCACTTCGTGTACTTCATGCACACCTCGTCCGAGGGCAACCGGATCGCCCGGATGACCTACGACGGCACCCGACTCACCGGCTACACGGCCCTGTTGAAGGGCATCGCGAAGAACAGATACCACAACGGCGGCCGGCTCGCCTTCGGCCCCGACGGCCATCTCTACGCCTCGACGGGCGACGCCCAGAACACCGCCCTCGCCCAGGACAAGAACTCGCTCAACGGCAAGATCCTGCGGATGACCACGACCGGCGCCCCGGCGCCCGGCAACCCGTTCGGCAACCACGTCTTCAGCCTCGGCCACCGCAACCCGCAGGGCATCGCCTTCGACCCGCAGGGCCGTCTCTGGGAGGCGGAACTCGGCGAGAACGCCAGGGACGAACTCAACCTCGTCAAGTCCGGCAGCAACTACGGCTGGCCCCTCTGCGAAGGCACCTGCTCCCAGGCCGGGATGACCAACCCGAAGGCCACCTGGACCACCGCGGAGGCGTCGCCCAGCGGTATCGCCATCGTCGACAGCGCCGTCTACATGGCGTCACTGCGCGGGGAACGGCTCTGGCGGATACCGATCAACGCCGGTAACGAGAACGTCGGCACGCCGCAGGCGCACTACGTCGGCACGTACGGGCGCCTGCGCGGCGTCACCAAACTGCCCGGCTCCGACGCGCTCTGGCTCTCCACCACGAACGTGGACGCCAACGGCGGTGAGCCGGCCGGATCGGACAAGATCTTCCGCGTGACGATCGGCTGAACGCGACCATCGGCTGAACCGGCGCGCGCCTCGTACGACGGCCTCTCGGGAGACCGGATCCGTACCGGCCGGTGTCCGACGACCGGCTTCGTACAGCCGCCTCGTACCCCCGGCGCGCGCCCCCACTACGGCCGCTGCCCGGCGCGGAACTCCCCTTCCGCGCCGGACAGTCGGCCCGCCCGACACGGGTGAGCGGAAGGTGAGATCGCCCACTCGGGGAGCGGTAGTGTTCGCGCTCACGGTGCGTACGGAGAGATGCGCCGTCGGTTACCGCGATGAGGGTGAACACTGTCCTCGGCGCTGTCTCCGGACCGCCAGATTTCCCCGATCCTCCCGAGGTCCGTCCGATGATCGAGATAACGGTCCTGGCCGCGAGTGGCCTGTCCACCGGGACTCTTTTGGTGCTCGCCCTGGCAGGCGGGCTGCACCGCTCCCGCCGCGACCGGTCCAGACTCCGCGAGGAGATCGCCGGGCTGCGCGACCGTCTCGACAACGAGCGGTCGAAGGCCGAGCGCGCCTCCGACGCGGTCACCGCCGAGCTCGCGCATCTCACCGAGAAGCGCATCCCCGCGGTGGCCACCCGTGCCGCGCACCCGCATGTCCAGGTGCCGGGACCGCTCAGCTCCGAATTCGCCCGTACCGGCCCCGGCGCCGGTCTGGACGGGGTGATCGACGGCCTGTTGACCGTCATGAAGCAGGAGCGCAAGCGGGTCGACGCCGCGGCACGGGCCGGCATGCGCGGCACCACCCGCGAGATTCAGGCCGGGCTCTACCGGCTCCAGGACGTGCTCAGAGGACTGCAACAGCAGTACGACGAGCCCGAATTGGCGCAGACCCTGTTCGAACTCGACCACGAGAACGAGCAGTCGCTGCGGCGCGCACAGGTCGCCGCCGTGGTGTGCGGTGCCTGGGTGGGCCTGGCGCGCGAGGAGTCGCACCTGGTGGACGCGGTGACCGGTGGCCAGTCACGGATCGTCGGCTACCACCGCGTGCGCGTCAACAACCATCTGGAGCCGGGCACCGCGCTCGTCTCGCACGCCGTCGAGCCGGTCGCGATCATCGTCGCCGAACTCCTCGACAACGCGCTGCGGCACTCCTCACGGGACACCGACGTCACGGTCAACCTGGAACGCGCCCACCGCGGGGCCGCCGTCACCATCGACGACGCCGGTGTCGGCATGTCCGCAGACGAACGCGCCTACGCCCAGCGGATGGTGGCGAGCAGCGAGCCGATCCTGCTGTCGGACCTCGGCGACCCGCCCCGCATGGGGCTGGCCGCGATCGGCCAGCTCACCCGGCAGTTCGACCTGTCCGTCGACCTGTCGACCCCGTCGCCGTACGGCGGCGTACGCGCGGTGCTGCTGGTCAACAACCACCTGCTCAGCCATGTCGACCCGGTCCGCCGGCCGCCGGCCGCCGCCGCCCCGCGCTCCACCCGCCCCGCCGGGCTGCCCGAACAGGCCGCCAAGCCCGAGACGACCGGAAAGCTGCCCGTCAGGACCGCCTCGGCCTCACGGAACGTACGGGCGGCCGCCCGCCGGGCGACCCCGTCCGGGGCCCCCGAGACCGCC
>NZ_JARJHW010000062.1:0-37144 GCF_040560175.1 Streptomyces panacea | reverse complement strand
GCCGGGCCCCCGCCCACCCGCGCCTCAGTAACTCAGCGGCTCGCTCAGGGCCACCGCGCGCAGTGCCGCGGTGAGGGCCTGTTCGTCGCCCACTTCCACGGCGGTGTCCGCGAACTTGATGACGTGTTCGTCGCCGTGGGCCAGGGCGCGTTCCAGGACCTCTTCGGGGGTGGTGCCGGTGGCCGGTGTGTACGGGACCGGTTCGGCCGGGGCGTACATCGCCGTCACCGCCGCCGAGGCCGTCCACGCCGCGTGCAGGCTCGGGACCCACAGGGCGCGCGGCAGGGCGGGCAGCGTGCGCAGTACGGCGTTGGGCGCCGTCGCCGCGTGGACCAGCATCGTCTCGTCGCCGTGGCCGTGGGTGGCGTAGCGGTGCGTCGAGGCGCGGACCAGGTCCGTCAGCCGGCGGCGCGCCTCGTCCGGGTCGGTCACGTCGGCCGACCAGACCGGCAGCCGGCCGACCCGCGCGAGCCGGTCCGTGAAGCCGCCCCGGAGGTCGCCGATCGGGGGCACCGCCTCCAGCGCGCCGTCGGCGTCCGGGGCGCCCGCGAGGGGGGCGACCCCCGGGGCCGGGTGGTGCCGGGCGGCCCAGTAGCCGAGGCCGTGGGCGAGTTCGGTGAGGCGTGGCGTGGTCTCGCCGCTCTCGGTGATGACGCGTACGGCGTGGCCGACCCGGATCACCGGGTGGGTGGATCCGCCGTACATTCCGGGCAGCAGCCGGGGCCACCACTCGGCGAGCACGTCCCGCCAGGGCCGTTCCCCGATCGCGCGCAGGAAGTAGCCGATCCAGTCGGCGCCCCGGCGCGAATCGCCCAGCGCCTCGCGCCAGTTGGCGTCGGTGACGGGGGACACGGGGGCGGGGAAGTCGTCGAGTCTGTCCTGGTAGGCGTCCAGCCAGCGGTGCACGGCCGCCGACCGCCCGTGGCCGGCGAGCGCCTCGACCACCATGGGCGCGTGGTTGGTGAGGCGCCACTCGTAGATCTCCGGGCCCGAGGCGTGCAGCCGCTCCAGGGCTTCGTCCAGGACACCGCTCGCGTTCACGTCGTTGACCATGGGCGTGACGTTAGGGGCGTGCCCGCCGGTCGCGCATCGGCCGCGCGGACCAAGGCCCCGCCCGCCGGGCGTAGGACCGAAGTCCCGGCCCGCCGGTCGGGGTCAGCCGAACGTCAGCGCGTCCGCGGCGAGCGGTGGGACCAGGCCCTCCGCCGATGCCCGGGTGAGCAGGCCGCGGACCGCCGCGTAGCCGTCCGGGCCCAGGTCGGCGGTGAACTCGTTGACGTACAGCCCGATGTGCTGGTCCGCGACCGCCGGGTCCATCTCCTGCGCGTGCGCGCGGACGTACGGGCGCGAGGCCTCCGGGTCGTCCCACGCCATACGGACCGACGTACGCGCCGAGTCCGCCAGCAACTGGAGCGTGTCCGCGCCCAGATTCCGCTTCGCGATGATCGCGCCCAGCGGGATCGGCAGCCCCGTCGTGGACTCCCAGTGCTCACCCATGTCGGCGAGGCGGTGCAGCCCGTAGTCCTGGTAGGTGAAGCGCGCCTCGTGGATGACGAGCCCCGCGTCGACCTTGCCGTCGCGCACCGCCGGCATGATCTCGTGGAAGGGCATGACCACGATCCGGCCCACCCCGCCCGGCAGGACCTCCGCCGCCCACAGCCTGAACAGCAGGTAGGCGGTGGACCGTTCGGACGGTACGGCGACGGTCCTGCCCGTCAGGTCGGCGGCCGGCTCGCGGGTCAGGACCAGCGGACCGTTGCCGCGGCCGAGCGCGCCGCCGCACGGCAGCAGGGTGTACTCGTCGAGGACCCACGGCAGCACGGCGTACGACACCTTCAGCACGTCCAGCTCGCCGCGCTCCGCCAGGCCGTTGGTGATGTCGATGTCCGCGAACGTCACGTCCAGCTCGGGCGCGCCGGGCACCCGGCCGTGCGCCCAGGCGTCGAAGACGAACGTGTCGTTGGGGCAGGGCGAGTACGCGATGCGCAGTGGCGGTACGGCGGGTACGGCGGCGTGCCTCATGGCGACTCCTCGAAGACGGGGCTGAGTTGCTGGAAGGCGTACCGCAGCGCGTCCAGCGCCGGGCCGATGCGCCAGGCCGAACGGTCGCGCGGGCCGACGGCGTTGGAGACCGCGCGGATCTCGACCACCGGCACCGAGTACGCCGCCGCGGCCTCCGCGACGCCGAAGCCCTCCATGGCCTCGGCGGCGGCGCGCGGGTGGCGCGCGGCCAGTTCGGCGGTACGGGCCGCCGATCCGGTCACGGTGGAGACGGTCAGCACCGGCGCGTGCACGGCGTCCAGGAGGCCCGCGATCCGGGCGGCCAGCTCCGGGGGCGGGTGGTGGACGGTGCGGCCGAAGCCCAGCTCGTCCACCGGGAGGAAGCCTTCGGGCGTCTCGGCGCCCAGGTCGGCGGCGACGATCGCGTCCGCCACCACCAGCGAGCCGACGGGGGCGAGCGGCTGGAACCCGCCGCCGATACCGGCGGAGACGACCAGGTCGTACGGGGCGGGGGAGGCGGCGGCGAGGGCCAGGGCGGTCGCCGTACCGGCCGCGGCCGCGGCGGGGCCGACCCCGGCCGCCAGGACGTCCGCACGCGGGTGGGCGGTCAGTACGTAACCGCCCGGCAGGCCGCGTGCCGCGCCGGCACCGAGCCCGCCCGAGACCGCGTCGGCCTCGGCGGTCACGGCCGTCACCACCAGTACGCGCACGAAACGCCCCTCCCTCGCCGGGAAGACCGGCGACACCGCCAGGATGCAGGACCTGATCGGGCCGGGACCCCATCGGTCCGGGACCGGATCGGGACCCGACCCGGTCAGATCAGGCCCAGATCAGCTCCCGATCAGCCCCCGATCAGGTCAGCGACTTGTTCTTCAGCTCGAAGTTCCAGACCCCGGTCACGGCCCGCTTCTTCTCGTTCGTCTCGACGATGCTCAGATTCACGGTCTTGATCGGCTGACCGTCCTGCGACGAGAAGAACGCGCTGGCCGGGAAGGTCCGGTAGGTGTTCTTGTCCGGCGCCGGCTCGACCCGCTGGCCCTCGATGTAGAAGGTCCAGCCGTTGTGGGCGATCTCCGGGTCGACGCCGAAGTGGATCTTGTCGTCGGGGGAGACCGTGATCGTCTTCCGCCCGGCCGTGTCGTTGAGGCACTTCTTGAGCGTCGCCTCGTCGCCCAGCGGTTCGCCGTCGTTGTAGCAGGTCGCCTCGGAGTGCACGGAGTCCGTACCGACCGTCAACGTCGAAAGCGGTGTCGGCTTGTCGCAGGCCGAAAGGGCGAGCAGGCCCGCGGACATGGCGCCGAGCGCGACACCGGTCCGGCGGGCCCTGGCAGAGATAAACGCAACGGTCATGGGCCGAAGGCTATCGCCCGGCGCCGTTCAGGCGACGCGCGGGTGCGGCGCGCCGTGCCGGGCCGCGCCGAGCAGCCCCCGTACGGAGAACAGCGCCCCGGTCGCCACCAGACCGGCCGCCACCGACATGCCGAGCACGCCGTTGAGCGGCAGGGCGATACCGATCGCGCCGCCCACCACCCAGGACATCTGGAGCAGCGTCTCGGCACGCGCGAAGGCGGACGTACGGACCTCCTCCGGGACGTCCCGCTGGATGCACGCGTCCAGCGACAGCTTCGACAGCGCCTGGGTGAAACCGGCCGTGGCACCGAGCACCGCGATCATCAGGCCACCGAAGAAGACCGCGGCGAGGATCGCCGCGGTGAGCGCGAGCCCCAGCACCGTCGCGATGATCAACTCGGGCGCGCGGGTCTTGAGCCAGGCGCCCACCGCCGTACCGACCGCGTTGCCCGTACCGGCGGCGACACCCACGATGGCGAGCGAGACGGCGGCGCTCTGCCCGGCCAGCGGATGCTGGCGCAGCAGGAACGCCAGGAAGAAGATCAGGAAGCCGGAGAGCGCGCGGTGTGCCGCGTTCGCCTGGAGGCCGTTGAAGACGGACGGGCCGACCGTCCGCAGGCTCGGCCGCTTCTTGCCGGCCCGCGCCACCAGCTGCGCCTTGCGCTCGCCCTTCGCGGAGTCGACCTTCGGCGGCATCGTGAACGCCAGGAAGGTGCCCGCGACGAAGATCACGAACGCGCCGTACAACGGCCACTGGGGGCCGATCTGATGGAGGCCGGCCCCGATCGGGGCCGCCGCACCCGTCGCGAGCAGCCCCGCGAGCGTCACCCGGGAATTGGCCCGGACCAGGGGGAACTTCGGTGGCAGCAGACGCGGCACGACCGCGCTGCGCACGACTCCGTACGCCTTCGACGCGACGAGCACGCCCAGCGCGGCCGGATACAGCTCAAGACCACCCGTCGCGACCGCGCCCGACATGGTCAGCGCGAGCAGCGCCCTGGTCAGCATGGCGCCGGCCATCGCGGCCCGGCGGCCGTGCGGCAGGCGGTCCAGGAGCGGGCCGATCACCGGGGCCAGGAGCGTGAAGGGGGCCATGGTGACGGCCAGGTAGAGCGCGACGCGGCCACGGGCCTCGTCGGTCGGTACGGAGAAGAAGACCGTCGATGCGAGGGCGACGGTGATCATGACGTCACCCGCGCCGTTCACCGCGTGCAGTTCGATCAGCCGGCCGAGGCCGGACTCGCCCGCGCCGTGCGCGTGCGTCGCCTTGCGGATGCCCTTGGCGGTGCCGGTGAACGGCAGGTGCAGGGCACGCCCGACCGACCGGCCCGCTCTGCGGAACGGCCCAGCCTCCTCCGACGACCTGACGGCTGCCACCCCGTCATAGTGCCCCCACTTCGGGTGGGGGAACGCCCGCGACGTCGCTGACGCGCTGAGTTCAGCTGTTCTTCTCATTACTTTGCCGAGATTTCACGGCGTGTCCGGCTGCCCGCTCCACCACCGGTTCCAGGCTTTTCCGACGTGCTCGCACCCCCTCCGGACTGCCCGAACACCGGGAAAGGGGGCGTGCGGGTGGGCGGCGGGCGGCGGAGAGGGTAGCGTGCGTAGCGCGCCACCGGCGGTTGTTCTCGGCCGCGCGCCTCTTCGTCATCCCGCAGAATGGTTGACGGTAGGTGTGCCCGAGAGAAGTCGGGTGTGGACGTCGATGCGGCCCTCTGGTCCGCTCCGCCCGCGGCCCGTACATCGCGACTCGGCCGGCGCACCCGTGAAACGGCGTAGGAGAGAAGCGAGACCTGTGAGTGCTGCGACGACTCGAAGCCGAACCCCTGACCGCCTGTGCGCCGAGGCGGTAGACCTCGCGAGGTCGGCAGCCGAAGAGGCTGCCGCGCCCGGTGTCGTCGGCGAGCATGTGTCGGCGGTGTCCGAAGGTGACCGCGTTGTCACCCATCTCTTCGAATGCAAGGAGATGGGCTACCGCGGCTGGCGCTGGGCGGTGACCGTCGCCCGCGCGTCCCGCTCCAAGCTCGTCACCCTTGACGAAACGGTGCTGCTGCCCGGCCCCGACTCCCTCCAGGCACCCGAATGGGTGCCGTGGAGCGACCGGCTGCGCCCCGGCGACATGGGCCCCGGCGATCTGCTGCCGACCGAGGCGGAGGATCTGCGCCTGGAGCCCGGCTACACCGGCGAGGACGCGCCCCCGCCGAACTCCGCCGTGATGGACGCCGTCACCCCGCAGGCCCTGGCCGACCTGGTCGAGGCGGAGGACGCGGAGGAGACGGACCGCGACGGCGCACCGGCCGACGCCGCCACCCCGCTCAGCGTCCGCGGCACGATCTCGGCGGTCGCCGAGGAACTCGGCATGCGCCGGGCCAGGGTGCTGTCCCGGTACGGGCTCCACATCGCGGCCGACCGCTGGGACGAGGCGTTCGGCGCGAAGACCCCCATGGCCCAGGCGGCGCCCGCGCCCTGTGTGTCCTGCGGCTTCCTCCTGCCGCTCGCCGGCTCGCTGCGGCAGGCGTTCGGCGTCTGCGCGAACGAGTTCTCGCCGGCCGACGGACGGGTGGTGTCCCTGGCGTACGGCTGCGGCGGCCACTCCGAGGCCGCCGTGATGCCCACGCCACCCCGCCCGGCCCCGCACGTGCTGGACGAGCTGCGCGCGGACGCGTTCGAACTGGGGCCTCCGGCGGAGGGCGGCGACTCGCAGGACCCGGACCCCGCCTGACCGGTCCGCCCGTGATCGGCCGCGCCGGGTCCGCCCGGCGGGCCGGTTCGTCCTCAATCGCCGGACGGTCCTGCCGAGCCCGGGGACGCCGTAGGTGGGGCGCCGCCGTGCGTGGTGTTCTGATGCCGTCCGAGGTAGATGCGGCAGTCGACCGCTTCGCTCAATTCGTCATCATCCAAGGCAAGTTGCTCGGCCCACCACCACGCGTCGCACTCCTCGCACTCCGTGTGCGCTTCGGAAGGCGCGGCGCTGCCCGGCGTCTGGGCTTCTTCGGCCCGCCGCACATCCTCGGGGCGCCCCTCCCATTCGTACGTACCGAGGTAGGACCGCAGCAGCCACAGCTCGCCGACCGGCCCCCGGAACTCGGCCAATCTGCCTACGGAGATATCGAGAACCGGGCCCCCTACCCCCGGCGGCGTCTCGTCGATCATGAGCCGCTCCTCGATCCCTCGCGTTGAGTGCTGCCTGGCATCGAACTTCTTCGTGCCCATCCGAGGTTTCCCTCCTGGCTCCAGCCGGCCACGGCACCCGGCGCTGTCCGCTCGAAGGCGCGGTCGGACAGACCTGGCGATCGCCAGAAGTGATGAGTGCGTCACCCCAGAATGAACGTCTGAATCTTCTACCTGCAACTTCACAGAGAAGATTCACTGAGACTTCTGGCAGTCGGAGGATCGTATGAATACATCGACTACGCCGTGGTCGACGCCGTGCGGCAGGATGGAACCGTGTGCGTAGAGGGACACTGAGGGGAGGTGCGCAGATGGCGAATCAAGGACCGGTGGTGAAGCGCCGCAAGATGGGCCGCGAACTCGCGGAGCTTCGTGAAACTTCTCGGCTGACCATCGAGGAGGCAGGGCAGGCGATCGGTCGTTCCGACTCCACCATCAGTCGTATCGAGAACGGCAAGCGTGATGTCCAGATCATCGAGCTCAAGTGCCTCCTGGAGGCATACGAGGCACCCGCCGAGACGCGCGAACACTTGCTGAACTTGCACAGTGCGTCGCCGGAACAGGCATGGTGGACCAACTTCGATCTCCCGCCGAACCTCGATACCTATATCGGCCTGGAGGCGGAGGCCGCCACGCTCCGGGTCTACGCCCTCGGCACCGTCCACAGTCTCCTGCGCACCGAGGACTACGCCCGCGCTGTGTTGCGCGCCGCCAGTTCCTCTGTGTCCGCCGGAGAGATCGAAACGCTCCTTCAATTCCACATGCAGCGGCAGAGGGTCCTCGTACGGGAGCCAAAGCCGGTGGACCTCGTCGTCGTACTCGACGAGGCGTGCCTGTGGCGGCAGGTCGGCGGTCTCGAAGCCCAGCGCGAACAGCTGCGGCACCTGGTCCAACAGGCGGAGGAGATTCCCAACATCGTCGTGCAGGTTCTGACCTACGCGAAGGGTGCCCACTCGGCGCTCACCGGTGCTTTCACCATCCTCGATTTTCCCGACCCCACGGAACCTGCCGTGGTCTACGTGGACAGTCCCGGTGGCAACTTGTACATCCAGAAGCCCAAGGACACCCGCCGCTTCGACCACTCCCACAGCGGTCTGCGCGGTATGGCGCTCGATGAAGCCGAGTCGGTGCGGTTCATAAAGGCCGTACTGAAGGAGATGCGATGAAAAAAATGCCTGACTTGACCCACGCTCAGTGGCGGAAGGCTTCCCTCTCCGAGAGTGCCCAGGGATGCGTCGAAGTCGCTTTCATCCCGGGCGACTTGGTCGCGGTGCGCGACAGCAAGGACCCGCTGAAGCCGGCCCACGTCTACCCGGTTGCCGACTGGATCACCTTTCAGAATCGCCTCCGGGGCTTGGTGCCGGCGGAGATGTCGCGCATCGCGGTCTCCATCACGGGCAGTTCGGTACTCCTGAGCGACAGCCAGGATGCCGTGGAGCCTCACATCTTCACGCATCGCGAGTGGCTCTTCTTCCTCGACGGTGTCCTGAACCGAGAGCCGCAGCTTTGCGCGAGTACCTGAACAATGCTGGTGCCCCAGCAGGACAACCGCTGTCGTGGCACCGGCGAACCTTGGTTGTTGTCTGGCCCAACGCGTCCCGCTGACAAGGGAAATGTGAGCCTGCTGTGATCTCAGAAGAAGCTTCCTGGCAGAAGTCGTCGTTCTCTACCGGAAATACCAACTGTGTGGAGCTTGCTTTGCTGGGTGGTGAAATTCTTGTACGTGAGAGCATCGCCCCTCAGGTTGTTCTGACCACCAGCCCGGAAAAGCTCAGGGCGTTCCTCGCCGGTGTCAAGGCGGGCGAGTTCGGCCACCACGTTTGATGCGTTGAGGCAGATGCACCGCCTGACTCACGCCCGGTGGCGGAAAGCCTCCCTCTCGTGAGACTGAACCGCAGCACCATAGAGCCCCGCGTCTGTCCCCTGCTGGGAGTGGGGCGGGGTTTCGCTGTTCCGCTGACAGACCAACACCCGGCCTCCATGCTGGTGAGGCTGTGTTGGCTGTGAAGGGAGCACCCATGGCAAGGCGTTTGAAGATGCTCGGAACCACCAGCGAGGACAATGACTGTCCCACGCTCTACGAAGACCTGGACACGGGCGAGATCATCGTTCAGGGCGACAAGGTGACCGACCCCGACGACCTGGCCCAGCTCGCTGACGTCAAGGAACGGGAAGCGTTCGTCGTGATCCCGCGTGAGTTGCTGGTGCGTTTCGCACCGAAGGAGTGACCGGAGTGCCTGAGCTGATCAGTACGGCCGCGCTGAACGATCTGTTCGAGGAGTTCGAGCACACGGCTTGGCGGCTTGAAACGCAGCGCGGGTACGAGGCCGACCAGAAGTCGGACCGGTACCAGAAGTGGGCCCGTGGCGAGGGCTACAGTGCTGAGGGACGAGAAGCGTTTCTGGCCGGCAGACGGAAGCTGGCCGAGCAGGGTAAGCGGGTGGAACGTGTACGGATCGTGGACGACCCGCCTACCGAGAACCAGCGGTACCTGCTTGCCGGGGCTCCGGTGACCATCGAGGCGGGAGAGGACATCCGGCATCTGTGGCGCGCCGCTGCCGACCGGCTGCTCCTGCCCTCCGCCGACTTCTGGCTGTTCGACTCGCGCAAGCTGGCCCGCTTTCATCACGAGGATGGCCGCACGCTCGGAATTGAGCTGATCACCGGTCCGGCAGAAGTACTCGAAGCGTGTCAAGTCCGTGATAGTGCCTGGCACTTCGCTGTTCCGTGCGAGGAGTTCACAGCGCGGGTATCTTCCGCTGTGTGAGCACGGATTACCAGAGAGCCCGTGGAGCCCTCGGTGCGCGGCTTCGGGAGGTGCGCACCGCGGCCGGGCTGACTGGTCGGCAACTGGCCGCGCGCTGTCACTGGCCCCACTCGAAGGTCTCCAAACTGGAGAACGGGCGTCAGACGGCGAGGCCTGAAGACCTGGACGAGTGGGCCCGTGGCTGTGACGCTCCGGAAGAGGCCGAGGACCTACGGCGCCGATTGCAGGGGCTGGAGACACACGTTCAATCCCGTCGTCGTCAGCTCTCCACCGGCCACGGTCCGATTCAGGAGAAGTCGGTAGTCGAGTACCGCGAGACACAGACGATCCGGGCCTACGAGGCGACTGTGATTCCCGGGCTGTTCCAAACTCCCGACTACGCTCGCGCGCTGCTGACCCACAACGCCGAGATTCACCAGACGCCCCGCGATACGGAGGCCGCTGTGCGCGCCCGCATGAGGCGACAGGAAGCGCTGTACGAGCCTCGGAAACGTCACCGCGTCATCATGTGGGAGGGAGCGTTGCACGCTCTCCCTTGCGCCCATGAGACGCTGGCCGCGCAGCTTGACCGCCTCGCCGGGCTGATCGGTCTGAGCACGGTTTCCCTTGGGATCGTCCCTCTTGGCGCACCCATGGCGCTGACCCCGAAGCATGGATTCTGGATCTTCGATGAGCAGTTGGTCCGGGTGGAGACGATCAGTACGGAGCTGCGGCTGGACGACCCGGTCGACGTGGCGCTCTACGGGAGAGTCTGGGACCGGCTGAACAATGCTGCCGCGTACGGTCCCGACGCTCACCGGGTTCTGGCCCGCGCTCGCCGGCTGCTCGCTGCCGCGTGAGAATCATCGGGAAGATCGCGCACCAGCGCGAGAAACATCGAGAAACACAGCGGGAGTTGGCGGCGTAAACGGCTTAGCGTATCCGTGAAGCCCAGGTATGGGGCATGACCCGTACCCCATGGCCCGGGGTGAGTCGGCGTCGCAGGCGTTGGACGCGCCTGCCCTAATCGATACGGTGCATATGAAGCGAATCGTCGCCCGAATGTGGAAGCTCATTCGCGGACCTTTGCAATGGCGTGTTCTCTGGCTCGCCAACGCGAAATTCATGGTCGGGGTCACGGGAGTAGTGCGCAATGAAGAGGGGGAAATCCTGCTTCTCAAGCACCGAATGTGGCCGGCGAACCGCCCCTGGGGACTTCCCACCGGCTACGCGATCAAGAGTGAGGAGTTCCCGCAGACCATCGTTCGCGAGGTCCGAGAGGAAACCGGCCTCGAAGTCGTCCCGGGCCAACTGGTGCAAGTGACCAGCGGCTACAAGCTCCGCGTGGAAATCGCCTACGAGGCACTTCACGTGGGTGGAGATCTCAAGCTCGACAGCTTCGAGATTCTGGAGGCGAAATGGTTCAGTCCGAACGCGCTCCCGGAGGGGATGCAGGAGTCCCACGTCCAACTCATCAAGCCGAGTACGCCAATTTAACGGAACTTGCCCCGAACGAGTCTGTCACCGGCGCTGAGGCATTGGCCACACTGGCGGCGATGCGTGCCGACGTGTCACCGCTGATCGCGAAGCGCCACCCAGACCATGTGTTCCGGCCTCTCTCGGAAATGCTCAGCCGATGGGCGGCAGCCGGAATCGACACCACGCCCTTTCACGCCGGCGTCGAAAACGCCAGACGCCGTTACATCGGGTACGGGCTGACGAGGATGCTGCCGCTCGACCGCGTGTTGGTCGGCTGTGACTCCTCGCGCCCCGGCGCCTTCGGCGGATTCCACCACCCGGACCAGGGATACCGGCACCTTCAAATGGTGGCCGTCATCACCATGTACGGGGCCATGGAACGCCGAAATCCCGAACACCCTGCGTCGGCACTTCTCGACCTGCTGCGCGCGTACACCCATGACTGCCTTCACTACGGGTCGCGTCGGCGGTACGTGGATGTCGCGGGCGTTCCCGTCCGTACTCAATACGGAATCAACTACCGCCGCGCAACCGGACAGTCCTACTCAGCAGCCGACCAGCGCGGAACCCACCACACGCGAAACATTGGGATCGTCATGGAAGGTGCGTGTGACAAAGAGGCTCGCACCGTCACCCGGCGGACGGCAGAACACTTCGGAGTGACGGAACCCTCGGATGTTCTCGGCGCCCTCGCCTTCCGGGACGCGACAGGGATGCTCACGGAAGAGGACACCCGGCGCGTGGTCGACGTATCGGGCAGTGAAGAGCAGACGCGGTACGCGACGGCCATCAACGGCTACGAGAAGGGCGTGAACCGCCGGTACACGCACTTCCTTGAGGAGTTCGCCCCTGGGGAAGAGAACGAGTGCCACACGCGCCTTCTCGCGGCCATCATCAGCGGTGATGTGACAGCGCTGGGGGCATGGCTGGACGACCGGCACGGTCCCGGAACCTTCACGGGCCTCTTCCGCACCCCGGGATACTTCGAGCCCGGCCTGACAGCGTAGGCAGTCTCTCGCCTCCCCCGACCGTGCGCCGCCGCCGGCGCCTACGGTCTCGACAAGCCCGAACGGATTCACCTGGCGCTCGCCGGCCGGGGGTGTGCACCCTCACCCCGTCGGAGGCGTGCCGCGCGGTACCTTCGGGCCGCACACTTACCGAGTAGCGGACCGGTAGGCGGACAGAGCGGAGTCACAGGGTGAGCGTCACGACGACCGAGGGGGCCGATCCGTTCGGAACGGGTCGGCTGCGGCGTGCGGTGCTGGACTCGTGGGGGGCGGGTCCCGCGCGGTTCCGGGAGGACGCCAACGCCGAGGAGGACCTGGCGCTCGGCGGGTACCGTGACCGGCTGATCGTCGAGCTGGCGCAGAACGCCGCCGACGCGGCCGCCCGCGCGGGCGCCCCCGGGCGGCTCCGGCTCACGCTGCGGCCCGCGTCCTCCGACAGCCCCGCCGTGCTCGTGGCCGCCAACACCGGCGCGCCCCTTGACGCGATCGGGGTGGAATCCCTCAGTACCCTGCGCGCCTCCGCCAAGCGCGAGGGGCACGAGTCCGCCGTCGGGCGGTTCGGTGTCGGCTTCGCCGCCGTCATCGCCGTCAGTGACGAGCCCGCCGTCGTCGGGCGGCACGGCGGTGTCCGCTGGTCGCTCGCCGAGGCGCGCGGGCTGGCCCAGCAGGCCGCCGAGGCGAGCCCCGGGCTCGGCGACGAGCTGCGCCGCCGGGACGGGCACGTGCCGCTGCTGCGGCTGCCGCTGCCCGCCGAGGGCAGCGCGCCCGAGGGTTACGACACCGTGGTCATCCTGCCCCTGCGGGACGGGACCGCGCTCGATCTGGTGGAGCGGCTGCTCGCCGCGATCGACGACGCGCTGCTGCTGACCCTGCCGGGGCTCGAAGAGATCGTCGTCGAAACCCCCGACGGCGAGCGGGTGTTGAGGCGCAGCGTGCACGGGGCGTACGTGCATGTCGAGGACAGTGCGGCCGAGGCCGTGAGCCGCTGGCGGGTCGTCAGCCACCACGGCGCCACCGCGCCGGAACTCCTCGAAGGCCGCCCCGTCGAGGAACGACTGCGCCCCCACTGGGCGGTCACCTGGGCCGTCCCGGTGGACGGCGAAGGCGCCCCGGCCCGGCCCCGTACCGCGCCCTTCGTGCACGCCCCGACACCGACCGACGAACCCCTGGGCGTGCCCGCCCTGTTGATCGCCACGCTGCCCCTGGACACCACCCGGCGGCACCCCGCGCCCGGACCGCTCACCGACTTCCTCGTGGAGCGGGCCGCCGACGCGTACGCCGAACTGCTCGGCGACTGGCGGCCGGTGTCCACCGGCACCATCGACCTGGTGCCGGGGCCGCTCGGCAAGGGCGAGCTGGACGGGGTGCTGCGGGCCGCGATCCTGCGACGGCTGCCGCGCGTCGCCTTCCTCGAACCGGCCGCTCCCAGCGAGGAGTTGACGGCGCTGCGGCCCTTCGAGGCGGAGGTCGTGGAGGGCGCGGGCGACGAGACCGTACGCGTACTGGCCGAAGTGCTGCCCACGTTGCTGCCCGCCGGCCTCGAACGGCGCACGGAGCTGCGGTCCCTGACGGTCGGCCGGCTGCCGCTCGGCGATGCCATCGAGCGCATCGGCGGCAGCGAGCGCGCCCCCGAGTGGTGGCGGCGGCTCTACGAGTCGCTGGCCGGCGTCGACCCGGACCGGCTGTCCGGACTGCCGGTGCCGCTCACCAGCGGTCGTACGGCCGTCGGCCCCCGGCGGGTCCTGCTGCCGCTCGCCGACACGCCCGCCGACCTGGCCAGGCTCGGCCTGAAGGTGGCGCACCCCGACGCTGCCCACCCGCTGCTGGAGAAGCTGGGCGCGCTGCCCGCCACCCCGCGCGCCGTGCTGACGACGCCGGAGGTCCGGGCGGCGGTCGCCGCCTCGCTGGACTCCGGTGATTTCTGGGACCAGGACCCTCAGAACCAACTGGACGCCGAGGAACTGGCCGAGACGGTCCTCGCCCTGGTGCGGGACGCGGACCTGGATGTCGGCGACGAGCCGTGGCTGGCCGCGCTCGCCCTGCCCGACGAGGAGGGCGAACTCGCCCCCGCCGGTGAACTCGTCCTGCCCGGCAGCCCGTTCGCCGCCGTCATGCGCGAGGACGAACTCGCCCTGTGCGACGCCGACCTGGCCGAACGCTGGGGCGAACAGCCGCTCGCCGCCGTCGGGGTGCTGGCCAACTTCACCCTCGTACGCGCCACGGACGTCGTCCTGGACCCCGACGAACTGGAGCCGCGCGACGGCGACTTCGCCGAACCGGACGACGCCGGTCTCCTCGACGCCGTCGACGTCTGGTGCGAGGACGTCCTGGACCGGCTGCCCGAGACGCCCGTGCCACCGGTCGCCACCGAGATCGTCGCCGTACGCGACCTGGACCTCGTGGACGACGACGCCTGGCCGGCGGCCCTCGCCCTGCTGGCGAGGCCGCCCCTGCGGGACGCGCTGACCGCGCCCGTTCGGGTCCTGCTGCCCGACGGCACGACCGAGAGCGTCCGCTCCTACACGGCCTGGTGGCTGCGCGACCACCCGGTGCTCGACGGGCGCCGCCCGGCGGGTCTGCGCGCGGCGGGCGGCGATCCGCTGCTGGCCGGGCTGTACGACTCCGTGGACGCGTCCGGCTTCGAGGACACGCAGGTGCTGCGCGCCCTGGGCGTACGGACCTCGGTCGCCGCCCTGCTCGACGAACCGGGCGGCGCGGCCGAGCTGCTGGGCCGGCTGGCGGACCCCGACCGGGACGTGACCGCCCGTCAGCTGCACGCCCTCTACACCGCCATCGCCGAGCTCGACCCCGAACAGGTCACCCTTCCGGACGAGTTGCGCGCCGTCGTGGACGGCGAGGTGCGGATCGTCGACGCGGCGGACGCCGTGATCGCGGACGCGCCCGACCTGCTGCCGCTGGCGGGCGGACTGCCGCTGCTGCCGGTGGCCCCGGCGCGCGCCGGGGACCTCGGGGAGCTGTTGCAGGTCGGGCGCCTCGGCGAGAGCGTCACGGCGGAGGTGACGACGGAGGGCGAGGAGTACGAGGTGCCGGACTCCGTCCGCGTACTGCTCGGCGCGGGCACCCCCGACACGTACATCGAGCACGAGCGACTGCTGGCGGGCGGCGTGGAGCTGGACTGGCGGCGTACGCCGGACGGCACGGTCCACGCGGCCACCGTGGAGGGCGTCGCCGCCGGGCTGGCGTGGGCGGCGGGGCAGTGGCCGCGCCGCTTCGAGGTGGCCGCGCTGCTGGAGGACGCGTCGCGCACCGAGGAACTGGCGCGGGACCGCTGGTTCGACTGACCGCCCACCACTGGCCACCCACCACTGACGGCCCGCCACCGGCCACCCGCCACCACCACCGGTCACCACCAATGACCACCCACGACCCAGATGTGTGACCTTCACGGAAAAGTCACGCGGCGCACAACCATCGGCCCGTATTTCTCGTCTCAGCAGGCGAGCCAACGGGCTCACTGACCAATGGGGAATTGCATGCGAATCCGTGCCACTGTCGCCGTCGCGACCGGTGCCCTGGCTCTGTCCGCCCTCGCCGTGCCGGCCACCCAGGCCGCTCCCGCGGGCGATCGTCCGGGCGTGCCCTCCTACGGCTCCGCCACTCACCAGGGCTCCGCCGCCGCGCCCAAGAGCAAGGCCGGGGCGGACGTCGAGGCCCCGGTGATCAGCAAGGCCGTGGTGAACGGTGGCAAGCCCATCGTCGTCGGCGCCAAGGCCGTCAAGAAGGTCTCCGTCTCGATCACCGCGTCGCACCCGTCCGGCATCCTCGACGCCGACGCGATCATCTGGACCGGTGTCAGCGTGGACGACCCGAACTCCTTCGGGTTCGGCGCGCCCCAGGCCTTCACGTGCAAGGAGACGAACACCACCACCTCCACCTGCACGCAGAACATCGAGATCGACCCGGACTGGCTCCTCAACGGCGACACGAAGACCTGGAACGTCGGCATCTGGGTGAAGTCGAACGACACCTTCAGCGCGCAGAACGACAAGTTCGGCAAGACGAAGCTCCAGCGGCTGTCCAAGCTGGACGTCAACGCCGCCCCCGAGCCGGTGGCGAAGGGCGGCACGATCACGATCACGGGCAAGCTGTCGCGCGCCAACTGGGAGACGGGTACCTACAAGGGCTACTCCACCCAGCCCGTGCAGCTCCAGTTCCGTAAGAAGACCAGCACCACCTACACCACGGTCAAGACGGTCAAGACCTCCACCACCGGCACGCTGAAGACCACTTCCAAGGCCACCGTGGACGGCTACTGGCGCTGGAACTTCGCCGGTACGTCCACCACCCCGGCGGTCGTCCCCGCCGGCGACTTCGTGGACGTCAACTAGTCCACGCGGTTCGTGCGGTTCCAGTAGTTCCAGTAGTTCGAGCGGTCGTACCGAGGGCCCCGCGCGACACGCGCGGGGCCCTTCGCCGTCCCGCCACCCGTCCACGGCGTGGCGCACGGCCGCCGCCGGGCCGGGAGCGCGGCCCTCGCCGGGCCGGCGCCCCCGCCGGGCGCCCTACGCCGGGTACTTCCGGTCCACCAGCCGCCACGCCGCTTCCAGCAGCACCGCGCCCGCGCCCGCGATCGCCACCGCCGTCCAGGGCATCGTCGTGCCCACCAGCTTCAGCGCGAAGAAGCTCTGGAGCGAGGGCACGACCAGCACGACCAGGAAGAGGAACCCCATCGCCAGCACCAGCGCCACCCGCCACCACGTGTAGGGCCGGGCGATGATCACCAGCACCCACATCGAGACGAGGAACAGCGTCAGTGTCGCCGCGCTCGTCTCGGCGGTCAGCGAACCCGACCCGCTGTAGTGCGCGCGGGCCAGCAGATACGTCGTGAACGTGGTGGCCGCGGCGACGACGCCGCTGGGGATCGAGTACCGCATCACCCTGCGTACGAAGTTCGGCCTGGCCCGCTCCTTGTTCGGCGCGAGCGCCAGGAAGAACGCCGGGACGCCGATCGTGAGCGTGGAGATCAGCGTCAGATGCCGGGGCAGGAACGGGTACTCCACCTGCGTGCACACCACCAGGATGGCCAGCAGCACGGAGTAGACCGTCTTCGTCAGGAACAGCGTCGCGACACGCGTGATGTTGCCGATCACCCGGCGGCCCTCGGCCACCACCGAAGGCAGCGTGGCGAAGCTGTTGTTGAGGAGCACGATCTGGGCGACCGCCCGCGTCGCCTCCGACCCCGACCCCATCGCGACGCCGATGTCGGCGTCCTTCAGCGCGAGTACGTCGTTGACGCCGTCACCGGTCATCGCGACCGTGTGCCCGTGCGACTGGAGCGCGCCCACCATCTCGCGCTTCTGCTGCGGGCTGACCCGGCCGAAGACCGAGGCCGAGTCGAGCGCCTGCGCCATCTCCTCGCGGTCGCCGGGCAGTTGGCGCGCGTCGACCGTACGGTCCGCGCCCGGCAGCCCGAGCTTCGCGGCCACGGCGCCGACCGAGACCGCGTTGTCGCCGGAGATCACCTTCGTCGCCACGTCCTGGTCGGCGAAGTACGTGAGCGTCTCGGCGGCGTCGGGGCGCAGCCGCTGCTCCAGCACGACGAGGGCCGTCGGCACCGCGCCGTCCGCCACGTCGGGCGCGTCGAGCGTCGGCGCGCCGTCGACGCGGGCCAGCAGGAGCACCCGCAGGCCCTGCCTGTTGAGGGTGTCGATCCCGTCGAGCGTGGAATCCCCCGCGGGCAGCAGGACGTCGGGCGCGCCGAGGAGCCAGCTCGTCGGCCCGTCCCGGCCGTCCTCCTCGAACGTGGCGCCGCTGTACTTGCGGGCCGACGAGAACGGCAGCGCTGCCATCGCCCGCCACCCCGACTCGTCCGGATACGCGTCGATGATCGCCTGGAGGCTGGCGTTGGGCCGGGGGTCGGACGCGCCGAGGGCGCCGAGCACCTTGCGTACATGACTTTCGTCCGCACCGCCCAGCGGCCGCAGCTCGGTGATGTCCATGCCGCCCTCGGTGAGGGTGCCCGTCTTGTCGAGGCAGACGACGTCGACCCGGGCCAGGCCCTCGATCGCGGGCAGTTCCTGGACGAGGCACTGCTTGCGGCCGAGCCGGATGACGCCGATCGCGAAGGCGACCGAGGTCAGCAGTACCAGGCCCTCCGGGATCATCGGGACGATGCCGCCGATGGTCCGGGCTACGGAGTCCTTGAAGTCGTTCTCCTTGACGACGAGCTGGCTGATGATCAGCCCGATCGCCGTCGGGACCATCATCCAGGTCACGTACTTCAGTATCGTGCTGATGCCGGTGCGCAGTTCGGACTGGACGAGTGTGAAACGCGAGGCCTCCTCGGCGAGTTGGGCCGCGTACGCCTCGCGTCCCACCTTCGTCGCCCGGAACGCGCCGCCGCCCGCGACCACGAAACTGCCCGACATCACCGTGTCGCCGGGACGCTTGAGCACCGGGTCGGCCTCACCGGTGAGCAGCGACTCGTCGACCTCCAGATTGTCGGCCTCGACCATGTCGCCGTCCACGACGACCTTGTCGCCGGGGCCCAGCTCGACGACGTCGCCGAGGACGATCTCGGAGGTGGAGATCCCGGCCGCGACGCCGTCGCGCCGTACGACCGGCTTGGCCTCGCCGATGACGGCCAGACCGTCGAGGGTCCTCTTGGCGCGCAGCTCCTGGATGATGCCGATGCCGGTGTTCGCGATGATCACGAAGCCGAAGAGGCTGTCCTGGATCGGCGCGACCAGGAGGACGATGGCCCAGAGGATCCCGATGAGCGCGTTGAAGCGGGTGAAGACGTTGGCGCGGACGATCTCGGTGGTGGAGCGGCTGCTGCGTACGGGAACGTCGTTGACCTCGCCCCGCGCGACCCGCTCGGCGACCTCCGCGGCGGTCAGCCCGGTGGCGCGGCCTGCCGACTTGGGCAGCTCCCTCGGGTGGACGGGGTCGAGCTCCGCCCCCGCGTCGATGGCGGGGCCGTGCGGCTCGCCGCCGTCCGTGTCGGTCTTCGCCCGCTGAGTCATGAGGTCGACGTTACGGCGGTGAGGGGGCGTTCACCCGCAGGAGGGCCGGAAGATCCGACCGAGGTACGAGAGGTGTGACCACAAGTCCACCCACGGCACTACGCCGTACTACCGCGCGTGGTCGCTGTGTGCCGCCGCCCGCTTGATGGCGGCGTCGCGCCTGCGGACGTACCAGATGCCGATCAGGCCGAGCCCGGCACCGGCCAGACAGGTCCACACCCACCAGAGGTGGCCGTGGTCGTCGAACCAGCCGTAGAAGGGGAGCTGCACGAGGAAGAGGACGAACCAGATGAGGGTGCCGCCGACGATGGTCGGGACGATCGGCCCCTCCAGGGGCTCGGGTGCCTCATGCGTCGGGGTCCATTTGGCCATGACGTCAGTCTATGCGGGGGGTCGGCCCGGCACGGCGTGGGCTCGGGCTGGGCTCGGGCCGGGCTCGGGCCGGGCTCGGCGTGGGCTCCGCGTGGCCTCTCCAGGGGTCCCAGCGAGGGTTCTACGCGCGGAGATAGCGATCACCGGTCCATCTGTTCATACTGAAACGGTTTTGCGAATGGCCTGTTCCGCATGGCCAATTCCGTTCGCTCGAACACCAGTGATCACGACGACTGAGGTTGCGCATGCCCGCCCAGGACAAGGCCACCGCTCCGGTCGCCATCGACCGCTTCTTCAAGATCTCGGAGCGTGGTTCCACTGTCGCCCGCGAGGTGCGCGGAGGCTTCGCCACCTTCTTCGCGATGGCCTACATCATCGTGCTGAACCCGATCATCCTCGGCAGTGCGAAGGACATGTACGGCCATCAGCTCGACGGCGGCCAGCTGGTCACCGCCACCGTGCTGACCGCGGCCTTCGCCACCCTCCTGATGGGCGTCATCGGCAACGTACCGATCGCGCTCGCCGCCGGGCTCGGCGTCAACACGGTCGTCGCGCTCCAGCTCGCCCCGAGGATGAGCTGGGCCGACGCGATGGGCATGGTCGTCCTGGCCGGTTTCCTGGTGATGGTGCTGGTCGCGACCGGGCTGCGGGAACGGGTGATGAACGCCGTACCGACCAGCCTCCGCAAGGGCATCGCCATCGGTATCGGCCTCTTCATCATGCTGATCGGCCTGGTCGACTCCGGCTTCGTCTCCCGTATCCCGGATGCCGCGCACACCACCGTGCCGCTCCAGCTCGGCTCGGACGGACATCTCAACGGCTGGCCCGTGCTGGTCTTCGCGCTCGGCGCGCTGCTCACGCTCGTACTGATCGTCCGCAAGGTGCCCGGCGCGATCCTGATCTCGATCGTGACGATGACGGTCGTGGCGCTCGTCGTCGAGGCGGTCGCCGAGGTGCCGAGCTGGGGCCTGACGACCCCGAAGTGGCCGGGCAACCCGGTGGACAGCCCGGACTTCGGACTGCTCGGCGAGTTCAGTCTCTTCGGCGGCTTCGAGAAGGTCGGCATCCTCACCGGCGCCCTCTTCGTCTTCACCGTGCTGCTGTCCACGTTCTTCGACGCGATGGGCACGATCCTCGGCGTCGGCGACGAGGCGAAGCTGATGGACGAGAAGGGGCGGCTGCCCGGTATCAACCGGGTGCTGTTCGTGGACGGCATCGCCGTCGCGTCCGGCGGCGGGACCTCGTCCTCCGCCGCCACCTGTTTCGTGGAGTCCACGGCGGGCGTCGGCGAGGGCGCGCGGACCGGACTGGCGTCCGTCGTGACGGGCGCGCTCTTCTCGCTCGCGCTGTTCCTCACACCGATCGCGACGATGGTGCCGTCCCAGGCGGCGACGCCCGCACTGGTGGCGGTCGGCTTCCTGATCCTCGCCGGGTCGGTCCGGGACATCGACTGGACCGACTACACGGTCGCCGTTCCCTCGTTCCTGGCGATGGTGACAATGCCGTTCACGTACTCGATCACCAACGGCATCGGCATCGGCTTCATCACCTTCAGCCTGCTGCGGCTGGCGGCGGGCCGGGGCCGTGAGGTGCCGGTGGCGATGTACGTCGTGTCGGCGGTCTTCGTCTTCTACTACGCGATGCCGGCGCTGGGCCTGACCTAGCCGCGCCCGGGGCCCGCGGCGCCGCGCAGGCAGTGCCCCTCGGGCGGCCCCGCTCACGCGGCGCCGTAGAACCTCTCCGTCTCGTCGACGGACGCCCGGAAGCGTTCGTCGAAATCGTCGCGCATGAGCGTCCCGACCACATAGTCCTGGACGCTCATTCCGCGTCTGGCGGCATGCTGCCGGAGCCGGTCGAGCAGCTCACCGTCTATCCGCAGGCTGAGCACTGTCGATCCCATGCCGCCCAGGGTCGGGGGCGGGTACCGGCCCTGGTGTGACTTTCCGCAGTTGTCTCACTCGTACGAGTGAGCTATGCCCGCTCGATGTGTAGCTCGACGCGTCGCGCGATGTGTGGGATCTGTGCGACCTGGTGAGGGAGACGCGTTTTCCGTTTTCCTTAGCTTAGGTAATGAGTTACGCTAAACAACATGCCTGACCTATCCCACGGCGACGACGCGGCCGCCGTGAACGCACTCCGCTCGGCCGTCATGCGGCTGGGCCGGCGACTCAAGCACCAGCGCGTCGACGAGTCGCTCAGCCCGACCGAGATGTCGGTGCTCGGCACCCTCGCCCGCTGCGGCTCGGCCACACCCGGCGAGCTGGCCCGCAAGGAGCACGTACAGCCGCCGTCGATGACGCGCATCGTGGCGCTGCTCGAAGCCAAGGGACTCGTCCGGCTGGAGCCGCACCCCGACGACCGCCGCCAGAAGGTGGTCACGTCGACCGAGACGGCCGAGGCCATGCTCGAAGAGAGCCGCCGCAAGCGCAACGCGTGGCTGACCGCCGTGGCGGAGGGGCTGGACGAGGACGAATGGGCCAAGCTCCGCGCGGCGGCGCCCGTGCTGGAGAAGCTCGCGCACTTGTAACCCCCCCCGGACCACCGCCGTTCCGGCCCGCGCGTTCGCGAGCCCCCACCCCCTTGGAAGCCAGCACGCATCCGCAGGAGAACGTTGTCGACGCCGAGGAGGCGAACCAACTTTGAGTACGGGATCCGGAGCAGACTCCGCCCCCGCACCAACCACCCCCGACCCCATGGAACAGCCCCGCACGAGCATGTTCAGCTCGCTGAAGATCCGTAACTACCGGCTCTTCGCCACCGGACAGGTCGTGTCGAACACCGGCACCTGGATGCAGCGCATCGCCCAGGACTGGCTGGTGCTCACCCTCACCGGATCCTCCACGGCCGTCGGTATCACCACGGCCCTCCAGTTCCTGCCGATGCTGCTCTTCGGCCTGTACGGCGGCGTCATAGCCGACCGGTGCAACAAGCGCACCCTGCTGCTCGGCACCCAGGCCGCGATGGGAATCACCGGCCTCGCACTCGCCGCCCTCACCCTCAGCGGTCAGGTCCAGGTCTGGCACGTGTACGCCACGGCCTTCGTACTCGGCCTGGTCACGGTGGTCGACAATCCGGCGCGGCAGTCGTTCGTGCACGAGATGGTCGGCCCGGACCAACTGCGCAACGCCGTCAGCCTGAACTCCGCCAACTTCCAGTCGGCCCGGCTCGTGGGCCCGGCCGTCGCCGGTGTCCTGATCACCGTGGTCGGCAGCGGCTACGCCTTCCTGTTCAACGGACTGTCGTTCATCGCGCCGCTCACCGCCCTGTTGCTGATGCGCAACTCCGAGCTGCTGAAGGTCGAGCGCACCCCGCGCGGCAAGGGGCAGTTGAGGGAAGGGCTGCGGTACGTCGCGGGGAAGCCCGAGCTGATCTGGCCCATCGTGCTGGTCGGCTTCATCGGCACCTTCGGCTTCAACTTCCCGATCTGGCTGTCCGCCTTCGCGGACGACGTCTACGACGCGGGCGCCGGTACGTACGGCCTGCTCAACACCTTGATGGCGGTCGGCTCCCTGATCGGCGCGCTGCTCGCGGCGCGCCGGGGCACGTCCAGGATGCGGCTGCTGGTGGCGGCGGCGGTCCTCTTCGGCGTGCTGGAGATCGTGACCGCCTTCGCGCCGACGTTCTGGATCTTCGCGGCGCTGCTCGTGCCGGTCGGCATGTGCGGCCTCACCGTCAACGTGACCGCCAACTCCAGCATCCAGATGGCCACGGACCCGGCCATGCGCGGCCGGGTGATGGCCCTGTTCATGATGGTCTTCACGGGCGGTACGCCACTGGGCGCCCCGCTCGTCGGCTGGGTCACCGACACCTACGGCGCCAGGGTCGGCTTCGCGGCCGGCGGCGCGGTCGCCGCGCTGGCGGCGGTGGGTGTGGGCGTGATGCTCGCCCGGGTGGGCGATCTGCGCCTCAAGATCGACCTGCGGAGGGGACACCCGCATGTGACGTTCGTGCCGCGGGAGAAGCTGGCGGCAGCCGCGTGATCGCGGGCGCGGTTGTCGCCGGAGGGACGGGCGGGGGGATGGTCAGTCCCGGGGGAACTCGTCGGTCTTGAGGGTGAGGCCGAGGCTCGTGGCCGTCAGATCGATCTCGGTGCCGAAGTCGACGGTCAGGTGCGAGTGGTAGTCGCCGTCCTTCGGCTCGGTGTAGAGGTGACAGCGGCCGGTGTACGGATCGGCGATCAGGTAGACCGGAATGGCAGCCTTGGCGTACGCGTCCTTCTTCGGGCCGTAGTCCGAGACGGCCGTGCCTTTCGAGATGACCTCGGCGACCCACTCGATGTCCTGGTAGCGCCACCGTCCGCGGCTGTCCTTCTCCGCGTCGTCGGCGAGTTTGGCCACATCCGGGGCGAAGCCGTTCCTGTCCGGAAAGTCCATGCGCACGTCCGACAGCACATTGACGTCCATGCCGAAGCGGTCCTCAAGGGCTCGCACGAGTCTCCGAATGATGTTCCAGTGGATATCCCGTTGCGGCGAAATGAAGATGTTCCCCTCGACGATCTCGACCTTGTATCCCTCGGGGACAGGCATTCGCTCCAGTCGCTCGAACAGTTCGTCCAAGCTGAGCTCTTCACTGGCCATGTCGGTCCTGTCGTCGTCAAGTGCGATAGTCACCGTGGCGCTCCTCCCCGCTGCCGTACGAAATTCGGCAGCCGCGCGGTACAACGATAACCACGGTCACCGGGGCACGCCCGAATGCCAGACTGGCCGCCATGCGTCTCTTCGCCGCCGTACTGCCGCCCGCCCACGCCGGCGACGAACTCGCCGCCGCCGTCGACCGGCGGCTGCTCGGGCTCCCCGGGGCCGACGAGCTGCGGTGGACCGGGCGGGCGGGGTGGCACTTCACGCTCGCCTTCATGGGCGAGGTCGACGACGGGCTGCTGCCCGAGCTGAGCGAGCGGCTGGAGCGGGCCGCGCGCCGTACGGAAGCGTTTCCCCTGCGGCTGCGTGCTGGTGGGCACTTCGGCGGGCGCGCGCTGTGGGCCGGGGCCGGCGGGGGGATCGGGGAGCTGCGGCGGCTCGCCGAACGGGCCGACGCCGCCGCGCGCCGGACCGGGCTGCCGATGGAGGAGCACCGCGCCTACCGGCCGCATCTCACGCTGGCCCGTACGCGGGTCGAGACCGACCTGGGCCCGTACGCGGCGGCGCTCGACGGCTTCGAGGGCACGCCGTGGGAGGTCGGGGACCTGGCGCTCGTACGGAGCAGGCTGCCCGTGGCCGGGGTCCCGGGCGAGCAGCCGAGGTACGAGACGCTGCTGCGCTGCCCCACCGCGAGGTCCGCCGCCGACGGCCGTTAACCTCGACCCGTGGACCCCAAAACACGGAACCGGATCATGGCCGCCGCGCTCGTGCTGATGTTCGTGATCGTCGCCGTGGCGGCGGCGTTCGGCTGAGGCGCGCCCGGCCGATGGCCGGACGCGCCCGACCGGCCACTACCAGGCGAACGCCTCCGGCGACGGCCCCGGACCCGGGAAGATCTCCTCCAGCGACGTCAGCACCTCGTCCGACAGCTCCAGCTCGACCCCGCGCAGCGCGGACTCCAACTGCTCTCCCGTGCGCGGGCCGACGATCGGGCCCGTCACACCGGGACGGGTGAGCAGCCAGGCCAGCGCCGCCTCGCCCGGCTCGATGCCGTGCTTGTCGAGCAGGTCCTCGTACGCCTGGATCTGCTCACGGATCTTCGTGTCCGCGAGCCGGTCGCCCGAGCGCTTCCCGGTGCCGCCCTCGCGCTCCTTGCGGATCGCGCCACCGAGGAGCCCGCCCTGGAGCGGCGACCAGGGGATGACCCCGAGGCCGTACTCCCGCGCGGCCGGGATGACCTCCATCTCGGCGCGGCGCTCGGCGAGGTTGTACAGGCACTGCTCACTGACCAGGCCGTACGAGCCCAGGCGGCGTGCCGTCTCGTTGGTCTGGGCGATCTTCCAGCCGGGGAAGTTCGACGAACCGGCGTAGAGGATCTTGCCCTGCTGGATCAGGGTGTCGATCGCCTGCCAGATCTCCTCGACCGGGGTGTCGCGGTCGATGTGGTGGAACTGGTACAGATCGATGTGGTCGGTCTGGAGCCGCTTGAGGCTGGCGTCCACCGCGCGGCGGATGTTGAGGGCCGACAGCTTGTCGTGGTTGGGCCACGCGTCGCCGTCCGCCGCCATGTTCCCGTACACCTTGGTGGCGAGCACGACCTTGTCGCGACGGCCGCCGCCCTGGGCGAACCAGGTGCCGAGGATCTCCTCCGTACGGCCCTTGTTCTCGCCCCAGCCGTAGACGTTCGCGGTGTCGAAGAAGTTGATGCCTGCGCCGAGCGCGTCATCCATGATGGCGTGGCTGTCGGCCTCGTTCGTGAGAGGTCCGAAGTTCATGGTGCCGAGGACGAGTCGGCTGACTTTGAGTCCGGTGCGTCCGAGCTGCGTGTACTTCATGACTCCACAGCCAACTCCTTCGAGCGCCCTCGAAGCAAGGGCCACTCTCGCCGCGTCTCACCGGAACACCGTGTGTCACACGAATGAGTCGAGCGCGGCCAGTTGCTCGCGGCGCATCGTGGCACTGCCCTTGTGCCCGGCGTCCTCCACGACGACCAGCCGGGCGCCGGGCCAGGCCGCGGCCAGCTCCCAGGCGGTGCCGAGGGGGCCGGCCAGGTCGTACCTGCCGTGGATCAGGACGCCCGGGATCCCCGCCAGCCGTCCCGCGTCGCGCAGCAGCGCTCCCTCCTCCAGCCAGGCGCCGTGGGAGAAGTAGTGCGCGCAGATCCGTACGAGGGCCTGGCGGGCGGTCAGGGGCCGGCCGCTGTACGGGTCGGGGGAGCCGTGCGGTTCCCGCGCGAGCACGGCGTCCTCCCAGGCGCACCAGTCGGCGGTGGCCCTGGCCCGTACGGCGGGGTCGGGGCTCGCGGTGAGGCGCGCGTACGCGGCGAGGAGCCGGGGTGTGTCGGTGCCCGTGCGTGACATGTCCTCACCGGCGGCCGGGGTGCCGGCGGGGGCGGCCGCGTCGTCCTGGGCACCGGCGCGGAAGCGTTCCCACGCCTCGGGGAAGATCTGGCCGGCGCCCCGGTAGAGCCAGTCGATCTCGGAGCGGCGGGTCGTGGTGACACTCGGGATGACGATCTCCGAGACGCGTTCCGGGGGGCGTTCGGCGTACGCGAGGATCAGCGTCGAGCCCCAGGAGCCGCCGTACAGCAGCCACTTGTCGATGCCCAGACGCGCTCTCAACCGCTCCATGTCGGCGAGGAGATGGTCGGTGGTGTTGCGCCGCAGGCCGACGGCGGGGTCGCTCGCGTGCGGGGTGCTGCGTCCGCAGTTGCGCTGGTCGAAGAGGACGACGCGGTAGCGGGCGGGGTCGAAGTACTGCCGTGCGCGCGGTGTGCAGCCGGAGCCGGGGCCGCCGTGCACGACGAGCGCGGGCTTGCCGGCGGGGTTGCCGCAGACCTCCCAGTGGACGAGGTCGCCGTCGCCGACGTCCAGCATGCCGTGGTCGTAGGGCTCGATCGGCGGGTACAGCTCGCCGGGTGGCCGGTCCATGGGCGGTCTCCTTCGGGGGTGGACTGCGTACGCTTGGTCCGGGAGGTACGCCGATGGCCCAGCGGGACGACGACGTGGCGGGCGGTGAGCCGCCCTGCATGCTGGAGCTGGTCTGCGAGGAGTGCGGGCGGCTGAACGACGACCCGGAGTCGGTGGCCTGCGGCGGGTGCGGGCGGGCGCTCGGGCGGGAGTGACGCCGGCGCGGGCGCCCACCCGCTCACGGCCCGCCGGGCCGGTCCTCCGCGTGCGGCCCGAACGCGGCCCGAACGCGTCCGGCGGGGTGGCCGCCCGGTTCACCCTCGCCGTCCGGCGACCGCCTCACCCGCGCCCCGCCCGGTCCCCGGCTCGCCGCGCCGTGACGGCGTACGGCGCGCCCAGCCCCCACGCCTGATGCATCGCGTCGGCGAACGCCCCGGCGAGCAGGTGCTCCCCCGAGGGGCCGGGGTGGGTCCCGTCGTAGGTGTCGCGGTGGATGTCGTACGACGCGGGGCGGGAGGCCGTCAGCAGGGGGGAGGGCGGTTCGTCCAGGTCGGCGACCGCCTTGGCCAGCAGGTCGTTGAAGCGGTCCACCTCTGTGGCGAAGGCCGGGTCGGTGTAGGCACGGGTGTTGGGTATGACGGGCAGCAGCACGATCCGGACGCACGGGTTCGCCGCCCGTGCCTCGGCGATGAACTCCCGTGCGTACAGGGCCGTTTGGTCGCTGTTCGTGTAGAAGCCGAGGTCTATCAGGCCCAGCGATACGAGCAGTACGTCCGCGCGGTGCGCGGCGACCGCCCCGCGGATCACCGGCGCCATGTGCTGCCACCCCTCGCCCCAGCCCGCGAGATGCGGCCACGCCTTCGCGGGGAAGTCGGGGGCGCCGTACGCGTGCGAGACGGGGGGCTGGCCACGGACGTCGGCGCGGGCGTCGGCGTCGGCCTGGGCGTCGTACAGGCCGGTGCGCGGGCCGACGATCGCGTACGGGCCGCCGTACGACGCGTTCAGGTGCTGCCACATCCGGTAGCGCCAGGTGAAGTCGCCGGCGCGGCCGATGGTCATCGAGTCGCCGACGAACATGAAACGCATCGGATCATCATCCCCGATCGTGGGCGGGCGGCCGAGCCCGGCCCGCGAGATGGCAGTCTTGGCTCATGGTCAAGGTCTGTCGCCCGTCCTCGCGTCTCGCCGGCGCCGCAATCGCGGCGGCGGTGCTCGCCCTGTCCGCCCCGGTGGCGTCGGCCGCCCCCGCCGCCGACCCCGACCGGAGCTTCCGGATCACGGACCCGCGGATCACCGAGTCCAGCGGTCTGGCCGCCAGCCGCGCGCACCCCGGCATCTACTGGACGCACAACGACCAGGACAAGCCCCTCATCTACGGCATCGACTCACGCACCGGCGCAACCGTCGCGACGATCACCATGCGCGGGGTCGGGGAGCCCCGCGACATGGAGGCGATCTCCGTCGGCGCGGACGGCGCCGTCTACGTCGGTGACATCGGCGACAACCTCAACGGCAGTTGGGACCACGTCTGGATCTACCGCTTCCCCGAGCCGGAGCGGCTCGCGGACGCGACGGTCGACGCGACGCAGTTCACCGTGAAGTACGCGGACGGCCCGCGCGACGCCGAGGCGCTCATGGTCCACCCCACCACCGGCCGCGTCTACATCGCCTCGAAGAACGAGGACGGCGGCGGCCTCTACGAAGGCCCGGCGAAGCTGACCACGGGCGGCACGAACACCTTCACGCGCGTCGGCGAGGTGCCCTGGGTGACCGACGGCGCGTTCTCGCCGGACGGCGAGGAGCTGGTGCTGCGCTCGTACTTCAGCGCGCGCGGCTACGCGTGGAAGAACGGCCGCCCGGGCGCGGACCACCGCGTCCGGGCCCCGATCCAGGGCCAGGCGGAGTCGGTGACGTACACCTTGGACGGCTCGGCCCTGATGTTCGGCACGGAGGGCACGCGCAGCGAGGTCAACCGCGTCGACATCGAGAAGGGCGGCGGCTCGTCGTCGGGCGGCGGCGGGAGCGCGGGGAACGGCAGCGCGGGTGACGACGCCGGGGGTGACGGCGGTGACGTGACGATCGGCGCGGTGGTGCTCGTGGGCGCGGCGGTGCTGTTCCTCGTGTTCAGGCGCAAGAAGGGAAGCGCCTGACGTACCGGCTCACTCGGACCGGCCGCCGGTGCGCCGCGCGACCAGCACCTCCAGGCCGTCGAGCAGGCGCTGGAGGCCGAACTCGAAGTGGTCGAAGCCGGATCCGAACGCGTCCTCCCCGAGCGCGGCCATCAGCGGGTAGCGCCCGCTGGTCATCACCGCCGACAGGATCGGCTCCTGCGCCTGCCAGAACTCGTCGTCGCTGACGCCGGTCACCTGGCGTGCCTCGACGGAGTGCACCTGGGTGCGGGCGACCCCGGAGACGTAACCGCTGACCATGATGATCACGGAGATCAGCTCCGGGTCGGTCAGCCCCATGTCCTTGGTCCCGGCCAGCATCGACTCCATGCCGCCGACCGCGCCGGGGCCGAGGACGGGCCGGGTCTGGTTGACGGAGAGCAGCCAGGGGTGGGCCCGGTAGAGGGCGAGTTCCTCGCGGGCCGCCGTTTCGACGGTCTTCCGCCAGCCCGGTGGCTCCGCCGCCTCCGGGAGGCGGGCGTTCTCGCCCTGGACGCGGTCCAGCATCAGGTCCACCAGCTCGGCCCGGCCGGGGACATGACGGTAGAGCGACATCGTTCCCGCGCCCAGCTCCGTGGAGAGCCTGCGCATCGAGACCGCCGCGAGCCCTTCGGCGTCCGCGATCCCGACGGCGGCCGTGACGATCCGGTCGAGTGTCAGCCCCGGTTTCGGGCCGCGGGTGGCCCGCTCGCCGGTGCCCCAAAGGAGCTCCATGCTGCGTGACACGTCGCCGCTGCCGCTGCTTTCCGTCGTCGTCATGGCCTCAGCGTAGTGGGCCGGACATTAATTGAGTACTGTGTACGCTCAATGGGTACGCCGTACTCAATTTCTTTGGAGGACACAGTGACCGACTACGCCGTGCGCGCCGAGGCGATCCGCAAGAGGTACGGGGACCGAGACGCCCTCGACGGCTTCGACCTCGCCGTACGCACCGGAACCGTGCACGGGCTCCTCGGCCCGAACGGCGCGGGCAAGACCACGGCGGTGCGCGCGCTCGCCACCCTGCTCACGCTCGACGGCGGGCGCGCGACGGTCGCCGGAGTCGACGTGGACCGCGACCCGCGCACCGTCCGGAGCCTCATCGGGCTCACCGGGCAGTACGCGGCGGTGGACGAACTCCTCACCGGCAGACAGAACCTGGAGATGTTCGGCCGCCTCTTCCATCTCGGCGGGCGGCGGGCCGCGCTGCGCGCCGGGGAGCTGCTGGAGCGGTTCGACCTGGTGGACGCGGCCGGCAAGGGCGTGGGCGAGTACAGCGGCGGCATGCGGCGCCGACTCGACCTCGCCGCGTCGATGATCCTCGCTCCCCGGGTCCTGTTCCTCGACGAGCCGACGACCGGGCTCGACCCGCGCGGGCGCGGCGAGGTCTGGGACGCGGTGCGGGCGCTGGTGGCGGGCGGTACGACGGTGCTGCTCACCACGCAGTATCTGGACGAGGCCGACAGGCTCGCCTCGCACATCACGGTCATGGACCGGGGGCGGGCCATCGCTGACGACACCCCGGCGGCGTTGAAGAGCGCCGTGGGCGGCGATCTGATCGAGGTCGTCGTGCGCGAGGCGTACGAACTCCCGGCGGTGGCCGAGGTGGTGGCACGCGTCGCGGGCTCGACGCCCGGGACGGACACCGAGGCGCGCCGGGTGCACGCGCCGGTCACCGACCGGGTGGCCGCGCTGACGGAGGTGGCGCGGGAGCTGCGGGACCGGGGGATCGCGGTGGAGGACATCGGTCTGCGCGGGCCGAGCCTGGACGATGTGTTCCTGCGGCTGACGGGGCACCGTACGCAGCCGGCTCACGCGACGGCGGCGCGGAAGACCGAGGTGGCGGCATGACCACGCCTGTCGGTCTGACGCCGGAGGGCAGCCACGGCCGCGCCTACTGGGCGGTGGCCGACTGCTGGAATCTCGTACGCCGCAGCCTGACCCACTATCGGCGTCAACCCTCCTTCATCCTCTGGACGTTGGGCTTCCCGCTCGTCTCCGTGCTGCTGTACGGCTATGTCTTCGGCAGCGCCATGAAGGTGCCGGGCGGCGGGGACTACCGGGAGTTCCTGATGCCGGGCATGTTCACCATGACGATGGCCTTCGGCTTCATGAACACCGCGACCGCCTTCGCCACCGACGCGGGCAAGGGCGTCCACGACCGCTTCCGTTCGATGCCGATGGCGCCGTCGGCGGTGGTCACCGGGCGGGGCGTCGTGGACCTGTGCACGGCGGGCGCGGAACTGGCGATCCTCGCGCTCACGGCCCTGGCGATCGGCTGGCGCGCGGACGGCGGCCCGCTCGCCTCCCTGGCGGCCTTCGGCCTGCTCCTGCTGCTGCGCTTCTCGCTGATCTGGGTGGGAGTCTGGCTGGGCCTGGTCCTCCCCGGCCCCGAACAGGCGGGCGGTCTCTTCGCCGTCGCCTTCCCGGTGACGATGATCTCCAGCGTCTTCGTGGCCCCGTCCCTGATGCCGGACTGGCTGGGCGTGGTCGCGGCCTGGAACCCGGTGTCGGCGACGGTGACGGCGATCCGTGAACTGTTCGGCAACCCGGTCGCGAGCGGGGGCAGTTGGCCGGAGGAACACGCAATGCTGCTGTCGGTGGCCTGGCCGGTGGCGATCACGCTGGTGTTCGTCCCCCTGGCGGTACGGAGGTTCCAGCGGCTTAGCCGGTGAGCGTCAGCTCGCTTTCCGGGGCTCCCCGGCCTTGAGCATGGCGGAGACGTCGAGCTTCACCTCGGCGCCGATCGATTCCGGAAGGACGACTTGCTCACCCGGTGCGTGGATGCGGTGGTTGGCGTAGTCGGCTCCGACGGGGTCGGTGAGGACGTGCAGTCGGCTGTGCTTGCGGTCGAGTGCGTGGGCGCCGTCTGCGGGTGGGGTCACGGCGATGACGCCTCCGATGATCTCGACGCGGTAGCCGGGAAGCTGCTCCATGAGGCGGTCGGCTGTCTCGAGCTGGCTTTCCGGCGGGCCGTCCCAGGGGTGCTCAGCTGCTGCGGCAGGCATGCGGGCCTCCTGATGGCTGGTGTCGAGACCATCATCGTAGGCCGCGCAGGGCCCGATACGTCGTGGGTGTGATCGTTCACGTGTATGGGTGACGGCCCCGATCCGATCGAGGTTAGGCTGACCTAACTTCAACGCGGGAGGTCCAGTGGGTCACGGTGGTCACGGCTGGGAGGGCGTTGTCCTCAAGGTGTTCCGGGGGAAGGACTTCACCCTCACCGTCACCGGCGTCGAGGACGTCACCGACGCGTACCGGCGGGTGCGGTTCAGCGACGGGGGGATGCTCGCCGTCTCCGGGGTGCATCCCACCATGTGGGTGCGGCTCTGGTTCGACAACGGGGACAAGCCGCACCAGCGGGCGTACACACTGGTGGACCCCGATCCGGCGGCCGGTACCTTCGGCGTCGAGTTCGCGCTGCACGACGGGCGCGCGAGCGACTGGGCGCGCGGGGCGCGGCCGGGGGACACCGCCGAGGCGACCGTGCAGCGCAGGGAGTTCACGCTGCCCGAGCCGCCGCCCGCGCGGATGTTCCTGATCGGGGACCGGGCCTCGGTGCCCGCGCTGAACTCGCTGCTCGACGCCGCCGGGGCCGCGTCCGCGACCATCTGGGTGGAGACCGCGCACGCCGACGACGAGCGGCTGCCGCTGCGGATACGACCGGACCGGCACGAGGTGCGCCATGTGCCGAGGAGCGACGGCGGGGCGGGGCTGGTCGCCGCGGTCAAGGACGCGCTGCCCGGCCTGGTCGGGGACGACCGGGCCGGGTCGTACGTGTGGATCGCCTGCGACACCGTGACGACCAGGGCACTCGCCTCGTACGTACGCAGGGAGCTGCGCCTGCCCAAACACCGGGTGCACGCGCTCGGCTACTGGCGCCCGGAGCGGTCGGAGCGCCCTGAGCGTGCGGAACGCCCCGCCCGCCCCGCCGGATGAGTCAGAGCTTGTCGATCACGTAGTCGACGCACGCCGTCAGCGCCTCGACGTCCGCCGGGTCGACCGCCGGGAACATCGCCACCCGCAGCTGGTTGCGGCCCAGCTTGCGGTACGGCTCCGTGTCCACGATGCCGTTCGCGCGCAGGACCTTCGCGACCGCCGCCGCGTCGATCTCGTCCGAGAAGTCGATCGTGCCGATGACCTGCGAGCGGTGCGCCGGGTCGAGCACGAACGGCGTCGCGTACTTGGACGACTCCGCCCAGCCGTACAGCGCGCTCGCCGAACTGGCCGTGCGGGCGGTCGACCAGGCCAGGCCGCCCTGGGTGTTCAGCCAGGTCAGCTGCTCGTTCAGGAGGAAGAGCGTGGCGAGCGCCGGGGTGTTGTACGTCTGGTTCTTCAGCGAGTTGTCGATCGCCGTCGGCAGCGAGAAGAACTCCGGCACGTGCCGGCCCGAGCCGTGGACGCGCGCGGCGCGCTCCAGCGCGGCCGGCGAGAAGACGCCGACCCACAGGCCGCCGTCGGAGGCGAAGGACTTCTGCGGGGCGAAGTAGTAGACGTCGGTCTCGGCGATGTCGACCGGCAGGCCGCCCGCGCCGGACGTGGCGTCGACCAGCACCAGCGCGCCCTCGTCGGCGCCCGCGACACGCTTGACGGGCGCGGCGACACCGGTGGAGGTCTCGTTGTGCGTGAGCGCGTAGACGTCCACGCCCGCCTCGGCCGCCGGGTCCGGGTGGGTGCCCGGCGAGGAGGAGATGACGGTCGGCTCGGCCAGCCACGGCGCGAGCTTCGCGGCCTTCGCGAACTTCGACGAGAACTCGCCGAAGGTCAGGTGCTGCGACTTGTTCTCGATCAGACCGTGCGTCGCGATGTCCCAGAAGGCGGTGGAGCCGCCGTTGCCCAGGATCACCTCGTAGCCCTCGGGGAGCTGGAACAGCTCGCGCACACCGTCGCGCACCGCGCCGACCAGGTTCTTCACCGGGGCCTGGCGGTGGGACGTGCCGAGGAGAGACGTACCGGTGGCGGCCAGGGCGTCCACCGCCTCCGTACGCACCTTGGAGGGGCCAGCGCCGAAACGACCGTCGGCGGGCTTGATGTCAGCGGGAATCTGAATATCGGCCACGGGCGGCAGCCTAGACGTTTTCCGTCGGCCGTCAGGGGAGCGGTTCACGTCGTGAGACGTCGTGAGACGTGGTGCGGGGCGGTCGGCGGGGCATCCTGGGGGAATGGCTGAGCACAGCGAGCGGCACGGGAAGCGGGAATCGGCGATGCGTACGGCACCCGGGAAGGCGACGGCATCGGCGGACACCACCGCGCTGGCCCGAGACCTGGCCGCGGCCGTCCGCGGCGAGGTGGACTTCCGCGCCGCCGCCCGCGCCCTGGTCACCATGGACGCCTCCAACTACCGCCGCGTCCCCGTGGGCGTCGTCGCCCCCCGCGACGCGGCCGACGTCGCGGCGGCCCTCGACGTCTGCCGTACGCACGGTGTGCCCGTCGTCCCACGCGGCGGCGGTACCTCGATCGCGGGCAACGCGATCGGCGCCGGCGTCGTCCTCGATCTCACCCGGCATCTTCGCTCGATCGTGTCGGTCGACAGCGAGGCGCGTACCGCCGTCGTGCAGCCCGGCGTCGTCCTCGACCGGCTGCGCGACACCGTCGCACCGCACGGCCTGACCTTCGGGCCCGACCCCTCCACGCACAGCCGCTGCACGCTCGGCGGCATGATCGGCAACAACTCGTGCGGATCGCACTCGGTCGCGTGGGGGACAACCGCCGACAACGTCCACGAGCTGTCCGTTACCACGTACGACGGCGGAGCGCTGCGGCTGGGCAAGGGCTGGGACGGCGCCCCCGCCGGCCTGCGGCCCCTCGTCGAGAGCAACCTCGCCCTCCTGCGCACCGGTTACCCCACCGGCCTGCCGCGCCTCATCTCCGGCTACGCGATCGACGCGCTGCTCCCCGAGAACGGCACCGGCCTCGCCCGCGCCTTCTGCGGCAGCGAGGGCACGCTCGGCGTCGTCACGGAAGCCGTCGTACGACTGGTCGACTCACCGCCCGCGCGGGCGCTCGCGGTCCTCGGCTACCCGGACGAGAGCGCGGCGGCCGAGGCGGCGGCGGGGCTGCTGCCGTACCACCCGCTCACCGTCGAGGGCATGGCCGACGACCTCGTCCCCGGACCGCACGACCTGCCGCGCGGTGGCGCCTGGCTCTTTGTGGAGACCGGCGGCGCCACCGTCGCCGAGGCCCGCGCGCACGCCGAGCGGATCGTGCGCGCCGCCGACGCCCTGGACGGCACGGTCGTCGCCGACCCGGCCGGGATCCGGGCCCTGTGGCGGGTACGGGAGGACGCGTCGGGCACCGCGACCCGCAACGCGGACGGCGGCGAGGCGTGGCCGGGCTGGGAGGACTGCGCCGTACCGCCCGCCCGGCTCGGCGCCTATCTGCGGGACTTCCGCGCGCTGCTCGCCCAGCACGGGCTGCGGGGCACGCCGTACGGGCACTTCGGCGACGGCTGCATCCATGTCCGCATCGACTTCGACCTGTTGAGCGCCGACGGCGTACGGCGCTTCCGCCGCTTCTCCGAGGACGTCGCCGCGCTCGTCGTCGCGCACGGCGGCTCGCTCTCCGGCGAGCACGGCGACGGGCTGGCACGCTCGGAGCTGCTGCCGACGATGTACGGGGACGAACTGACGGCCCTCTTCGGGCGGTTCAAGGACGTGTGGGACCCGGCGGGCGGCATGAACCCGGGCTCGATCGCCCGGCCGGCCCGGCTGGACGAGAATCTGCGCTTCGAGGTCCTGCCGCGCGAACGCGTCGACGTCGCCTTCGCCTACCCGCACGACGGCGAGGTGGACGGTGTCGTGGGCGGGGACTTCTCGGCGGCCGTACGGCGCTGCGTCGGCGTCGCCAAGTGCCGTGTGGAGGGGCCGAGTTCGGGCGCGGGGGTGATGTGCCCGTCATTCCGCGCGACGGGCGAGGAACAGCACTCCACACGCGGGCGCGCCCGGCTGCTGCACGAGATGCTGGCCGGTGAGGTCGTGACGGACGGCTGGCGCTCGACGGAGGTCAAGGACGCGCTCGACCTCTGCCTGTCCTGCAAGGGCTGCCGCAGCGACTGCCCGGTGGGCGTCGACATGGCCACGTACAAGGCCGAATTCCTGCACCACCACTACGCGGGCCGGCGGCGGCCCGCCGCGCACTACGCGATGGGCCGGCTGCCGCGCTGGCTCCGGGCCGCCGCGCCGTTCGCGGGCGCGCTGAACGCGGCGGTACGGCTGCCGGGGGCCGCCGCGCTGGCCAAGCGCGTGGGCGGGATCGCCCCGGAGCGCTCGATCCCGCGCCTGGCGCCGAGGACGTTCACGCGGTGGCTGCGGCGGGAGAACCGCGAGCGGGCGGGCGACCCGGCGGTGGTGCTGTGGCCGGACACCTTCACGGAGCATCTGTCGCCGTCGGTGGGCAAGGCGGCGGTCCGGGTCCTGGACGCGGCCGGCGTCCCGCACACGCTGCCGCCGGGCGGGGTGTGCTGCGGCCTGACGTACGTCTCCACCGGCCAGCTCGACCAGGCCCGCACCGTCATGCGCCGCACGCTGGACCGGATGGAACCGCTGCTCGACCAGGCCCTGCCGGTGGTCGTCCTGGAACCGAGCTGCGCCGCCGCGCTCAGGACGGACCTCCCCGAACTCCTCGCGGACGACCCCCGCGCGGCCCGACTCGCCGCGTCGGTACGGACGTTCGCCCAGACCCTGGAGGAGTGCGCCCCCAACTGGCGGCCACCCCGCGTCGACCGCCCGGTCGCGGGTCAGACCCACTGCCACCAGCACGCGGTCATGGGCGACGCGGCGGAGCGCCGACTGCGCGAACGGGCGGGCCTCACCGGCGAGTTGAGCGGCGGCTGCTGCGGCCTGGCGGGCAACTTCGGCTTCGAGAAGGGCCACTACGAGGTCTCGGTGGCCTGCGCGGAGGACCAACTGCTCCCGGCGGTCCGCTCGGCGCCGGAGGGTACGGAACTCCTGGCGGACGGCTACTCGTGCCGTACCCAGATCGACCAACTCGCGGACGGCGGCGCGCGGCACCTCGCGGAGGTCCTGGCGGAGGCGCTGGAGCCGGTCGACGGGCCGGTCACCTGACGCGCCCTCCCGCGCCGACCTCGAACCGCCGCCGTTCCGGGCGCACACAGAGGTGACCACAGAAGGACGTCGTGTCGGAGACGTTCATGGCGGCCTGGTGGCCTGGCGGATGCGGGAGAGGGCGGACGCGGGCGGAGGATCGCCGCGTCCGTGGCTGCTGGGCGTCGCCACCGACGTGGCCCGCGACCACCGGCGGAGCAACCGGCGTCACCGCGCGGCGGCCGCCGCCGCGAACGACGCCCACCCGAGCGAGCTGAACACCGGTACCCCGGACGGGGTGCGGGCGGCCCCGGCGCCTCCGCACCCCACCGGTGCACGGCGCTCCCACCCGCACGG
>NZ_JARJHW010000061.1:0-37717 GCF_040560175.1 Streptomyces panacea | reverse complement strand
GGCTGATGTCACTGCGGCGTCGCGGGCCAGGCGAGACTTCGAAGACACGGCCTAGCGGATCGGCATCCCCGACAGCGTCCGGGCGATGACCAGGCGCTGGATCTCGCTCGTGCCTTCGAAGATCGTGTAGATCGCGCTGTCGCGGTGCATCCGCTCCACCGGGTACTCCCGTGTGAAGCCGTTGCCGCCGAGGATCTGGACCGCCTGCGCGGTGACCTGCTTGGCCGTCTCGCTCGCGTACAGCTTCGACATGGAGCCCTCCGCGGCGGTGAACGGTTTGCCCGTGGCCGCCATCCAGGAGGCGCGCCAGACGAGGAGCCGGGCCGCGTCGATCCGGGTGCGCATGTCGACGAGCTGGAAGGCGATGCCCTGGTTGTCGATGATGGGGCGGCCGAACTGACTGCGGGTCTTGGCGTAGTCGAGTGCCACCTCGTACGCGGCGCGGGCCGTGCCCACGGCCATGGCGCCGACCGCGGGGCGGGACGCCTCGAAGGTCGCCATGGCCGCGTTCTTCACGCGCTCACCGCCCCCGCCCGCCTTGGCCTCGCGGGCGCGGGCCAGCCGCTCGTCCAGCTTCTCCTTGCCGCCGAGCAGGCAGTGGCCGGGGACGCGGACGTCCTCCAGGACCACCTCGGCGGTGTGCGACGCGCGGATGCCGTGCTTCTTGAACTTCTGGCCCTGGGAGAGGCCGGGCGTGGCGGGCGGCACGATGAACGAGGCGTGCCCCTTGGAGCCGGCCCCGGGGTCCACGACGGCGACGACGACATGGACATTGGCGATGCCGCCGTTGGTCGCCCACGTCTTGGTGCCGTTCAGCACCCACTCGTCCTTCGCCTCGTCGTAGACCGCGCGGGTGCGCATGGCCGCGACGTCCGATCCGGCGTCGGGTTCGGAGGAGCAGAACGCGGCGACCTTCACGTCGTGCGCGTCGCCGTACATCTGCGGGATCCAGGTGCCGATCTGCTCGTCGGTGCCGTTGGCGAGGACGCCGACGGCGGCGAGTCCGGTGCCGACGATCGACAGGCCGATGCCCGCGTCACCCCAGAACAGTTCCTCCATCACCATGGGGATGGAGAGGCCCGTGGGGTCGAAGTACTGCTGTGCGTAGAAGTCGAGGGAGTAGACACCGACCTTGGCGGCTTCCTGGATGACGGGCCAGGGAGTCTCCTCGCGCTCGTCCCACTCGGCGGCCGCGGGGCGGATGACGTCGGCGGCGAATCCGTGCAGCCAGTCGCGCACCTGCTTCTGGTCGTCGTTGAGTTCGAAGGTGAACTCGGCCATCGTCTTCCTCCAGCACTGCTGTTACTTACGGTAACAACAGTCTGTTACCGACAAGTAGAGGATGTCAACCTGCGGCGGGCTGATCCGCGAGGACGGCGGGCATGGTGTTACGTTGCCGGGGCGTCACGGAATCGCTCGGGCGGGGAGACACCCATGGGGACCACACAGCAGACCGACCAGCACCGCTCAGCCCATCAGCGGCGCCGCCAACTCCTGGAGGCCGCCGACCGGGTCGTGCTGCGTGACGGGCCGAAAGCCTCCATGAACGCCATCGCTGCCGAGGCCGGCATCACCAAGCCGATCCTCTACCGCCACTTCGGCGACAAGGGCGGGCTCTACCGCGCCCTGGCGAAGCGTCATACGGACGCGCTGCTCAGCGCGTTGAAGGCGGCACTCGACGCGCCCGCCGACCGCCGCGCGCGGGTGGAGGCCACGCTCGACACCTACCTCGCGGCGATCGAGGCGCGTCCCCAGGTGTACCGGTTCCTGATGCACCCTGCCGACGCCGCCGCCGAGGCCCAACTCCCCGAGCAGGGCTTCGACGTGGGCCGCCACTCGGCCCCGCTGCTGCGCCGTCTCGGTGAGGAGCTGGCCGTCGTCATCGAGGAACGGGTCGACCTCGGGCCCGACAGCACCCAGTTGGCCCGTGTCTGGGGCCACGGGATCGTCGGCATGATGCACGCCGCCGGTGACTGGTGGCTCGGCGAACGCCCTTGCTCACGGGCACAGTTGGTGAGCAGCCTGGCCGATCTGCTGTGGGGCAGGCTGGCGCTGGTGGACGACCGGGCGGGCAGCCCGGGGCTCTGACGCGCCGTCCGGTCACCACCGGGCAGTCCGGTCACCACCGGGCCGCGCGCTCAGCTCCAGGACGCGCGCCGCGCCGCCCGCAGCACCTTGGCCCGGCGCAGGCCCGTCAGCCGGTCCGGATAGACCAGCCCCTCCAGATGGTCGCACTCGTGCTGGAGACAGCGTCCGAAGAATCCGGTGCCGTCGATCCGTACGGGCGCGCCGTCCGCCGTCACGCCCTCCACCACCGCGTGGTCGACCCGCTCCGTCCCCGCTTCGAGACCCGGCAGCGAGAGGCATCCCTCGGCGCCCCGTACGGCGACGCCGTCCGCCGACACCAGGCGGGGGTTGACGACATGCCCGAGATGGCGGACGTCCTCGTCGTCGGGGCAGTCGTAGACGAACACCCGTAGCGGCACGCCGATCTGGTTCGCGGCGAGACCGACCCCGTTCGCCCGGTACATCGTCGCGAACAGGTCCTCGACCAGCCGGGCGAGCTGCGGCCCGAAGTCGGTGACGGGTCCGCAGGGGCTGTGCAGCGTGGGGTCGCCGAGCAGTCGCAGGGGGCGGACCCGTCCGGTGCTGCCCGGGATCAGCCGGTTTCGCATGGATCCACCGTGAAGTCCACCCCGGGGTGCCCGAGTTCGATCGTCGCCATCGCGCCAGCGTACGTCGCGAGCTGGAGGAGGCCGCGCTCGTGGACGGGTGCGTCGGTTCCAGATGTACGTACGGGTGCTGCTGCCGCTGCTGATGCCGGGCATCGTGGCGACCTCGATCTTCGCCTTCGTCAACGCGTGGGACGACTACATCTTCGCCTACGTGATCATGAAATCGCAGGACAACCACACGCTGCCGGTCTGGCTCGTGTCGTTCAAGACCTCGGAGAGCGTGGACTACGGCGCGAATCCGTCTCAGCCGGTTGGACGATGTCCCCGCCACCATCAGCCAGGAGCCGGGCCCGGTGGCCGCCGCGCTGCTGGATCCGCGTCTGGTCTGCGAACTCGTCCTGGACGGACACCACTTGGCCGACGACACCGTGCGGCCGGCCCACCGGGTCGCGGGCCCCGACCGGCTGGTGCCGGTCAGTGACGCGATGCCCGCGGCGGGCATGGCGGACGGGGACTACGCCTTCGCGGACCGCGAGGTGACCGTCGCGGGCGGGGTGGCCCGGCTGCGCGGCACCGACACGCTCGCCGGGTCGACGCTCTTCGTGGCGGAGGCGTTCCGCAGGGCCGTGCTCACGGTGGGCCTCCCCCTGGCGGACGCCGTACGGATGACGTCGGGCACGGCCGCCCGGCTGCTCGGGCTCCGCGACCGGGGTGCACTGCGTCCGGGCCTGCGGGCCGACCTGGTGGAGCTGGACGCGACCCTGCGACCCGCCCGGGTGTGGCTCGGCGGCGTGATGGTGGGATGAACCCTTGTTGAACACCCGGCCCCCGGCGGGGATGTGAAGGACCGTCGGGGGCCGGGTGGTGGTCGTGTGCGGGCCGCGTGGATCCGGTCGGCGTGGTCCACACCACCTGTCCCGGCCCGGATCCACGCCTCCCGGTGGCCGGATCGGCGGAACCGGGGGCGTACGGCCGGGACGAATGCCGCTTCGGCGCGGAAAAACTCCTCCTTCCGGGCCGGAAACCGCCGTACGGGGCCTCGGCGGCGCCCCGGCGCGCCCGCCCGGCGCGTTCGTTCAGGCGTACGTGTGACAACGATCGGCCCGTTCTCCGGTGCCGTGGTTCGGGCCCGTGCACGTATCTCGATAGGCTGAGGTCGGACCGACGCGAGGAGGATCAAGGACGATGGCAGGCAACACGGACCCGCTGTCGCCGCGGGCCAAGCTGGCCGTGACGGCAGGCAAGGCCGCAGCGGCGGTGTCGCGCGCTGCGGGGCGCGGCAGCGGATCGGTGATCGGCGGCAAGGTGGCGTTGCGGCTCGACCCGGATCTGCTGGCGGCTCTCGCGCAGCATCTGGACGTCGTGCTGGTGTCGGCGACGAACGGCAAGACGACCACGACACGGCTGATCGCCGAGGCGCTGCGGGCCAGCGGCCCCGTGGTGTCGAACGCGCTGGGCGCGAACATGCCGGCCGGCATCACCTCCGCCCTCGCGGGCGGTTCGGACGCCAAGTACGGCGTGATCGAGGTGGACGAGAAGTACCTCGCCGGAGTCGCGCGCGACACCACGCCCAAGGCGATCGCCCTGCTCAACCTCTCCCGCGACCAGCTCGACCGCGCCGCCGAGACCCGCATGCTGGCCGAGCACTGGCGCGAGGGACTGGCCGGTACGAAGGCCGTGGTCATCGCCAACGCCGACGACCCGCTGATCGTGTGGGCCGCTTCGTCGTCCCCGAACGTGGTCTGGGTCGCCGCCGGGCAGGAGTGGAAGGACGACGCCTGGTCCTGCCCCGCCTGCGGCGGTGTGATGCAGCGCCCCGGCGACGACTGGTTCTGCGGCCAGTGCGGTTTCCGCAGGCCCGCCCCGAGTTGGGCACTGCACGGCGACCACGTCCTGGACCCGCACGGCTCCGCCTGGCCGATCCACCTCCAGCTGCCGGGCCGCGCGAACCGCGCGAACGCGGCCACCTCCGCCGCCGTGGCCGCCACGTTCGGTGTGCCCCCGCAGGTCGCCCTGGAGCGCATGTACCAGGTGCAGGCCGTCGCGGGACGGTACGACGTGGTGTCCTTCCTCGGCCGTGACCTGCGGCTGCTGCTGGCGAAGAACCCGGCGGGCTGGCTGGAGACGTTCTCGCTCATCGACCCGCCGCCCACCCCCGTCATCCTCGCGGTCAACGCCCGCGGCGCCGACGGCACGGACACCTCCTGGCTGTGGGACGTGGACTACACCCGGCTGGCCGGTCACCCGATCTTCGTCATCGGCGACCGCAAGCTGGACCTGGCCGTACGTCTGGAGGTCGCCGGCCTGGACTTCCGGGTGTGCGCGAACGCCGACGAGGCCGTACAGATGGCGCCGCCCGGACGTATCGAGGCGATCGCCAACTACACGTCCTTCCAGGACCTGCGCCGCCGCGTCGGCAACTGAGAGAGCCGGCCATAGACAATGCAGTCGGAGAGGGGCAAGCGAGCAATGAGCGACAACAGTCTGCGGCTGGTGTGGATCTACCCGGACCTGCTGAGCACCTACGGGGACCAGGGCAACGCGCTGGTGGTGGAGCGCCGGGCCAGGCAGCGCGGTCTCGACGTCACACGCGTGGACGTGCGCAGCGACCAGGCCGTACCGACCTCGGGCGACATCTATCTCATCGGCGGCGGCGAGGACCGGCCGCAGCGGCTGGCCGCCGAGCGGCTGCGCCGTGACGGCGGGCTCAACCGGGCGGTGTCCAACGGGGCGATCGTCTTCTCGGTCTGCGCCGGCTACCAGATCCTGGGCCATGAGTTCGTCAACGACCTGGGTGAGCGCGAGGGCGGCCTCGGGCTGCTCGACGTGATCTCCACCCGTGGCGAGGGCGAGCGGTGCGTCGGAGACGTACTGGGCGACATCGACCCGCATCTGGGACTGCCGCCGCTGACCGGTTTCGAGAACCACCAGGGCATCACCCATCTCGGCCCGACCGCCCGGCCGTTCGCACGGGTGTCGCTCGGCCGGGGCAATGGCACGGGTGACGGCACGGAGGGCGCGTACAACGACACGGTGTTCGGTACGTACATGCACGGCCCGGTCCTGGCCCGGAACCCGCTCATCGCCGACCTGCTGCTGAAGCTGGCGCTCGACGTGAACGCGCTGCCGCCGGCGGACGACCGGTGGTACGAGGCGCTGCGCGCCGAGCGCATCGCCGCGGCGACGCAGTCGGCCTAGGTCGTCCTGCCGGGCTCGTGCGCCCCGGCACCGCGCATCGCCGCGTTGTCGGTGTGATGACCGGCCCGCCACCTCCCGTTCAACCAGGGGGCGTCCAGCAGTCGGACGCCTGGTTCGGTCCCGCCACCCCGCGCCGGTAGGGTGGCGGGGATTCAGCCGGACGACGTGGTCCGGCCGTCGGCCCACGTTGCAAAGGTTCTCCGGGCAATGCGAATTGGTGTGCTCACCTCCGGCGGCGACTGCCCCGGTCTCAATGCGGTGATCCGGTCCGTGGTGCACCGCGCCGTCGTCGACCACGGTGACGAGGTCATCGGCTTCCACGACGGCTGGAAAGGCCTTCTGGAGTGCGATTACCGCAAGCTCGACCTCGACGCGGTCGGCGGCATCCTGGCGCGCGGCGGCACGATCCTCGGTTCCTCCCGCGTCCAGCCCGCGCATCTGCGTGACGGTGTGGAGCGCGCGAAGGGGCACGTGGCCGACCTCGGTCTCGACGCGGTCATCCCGATCGGCGGCGAAGGCACCCTGAAGGCGGCCAACCTGCTCTCCGAGGCGGGGCTGCCGATCGTCGGCGTGCCGAAGACCATCGACAACGACATCTCCTCCACGGATGTGACCTTCGGCTTCGACACCGCCGTCGGTGTCGCCACGGAGGCGCTGGACCGGCTGAAGACCACCGCCGAGTCCCACCAGCGCGTACTCATCGTCGAGGTCATGGGCCGGGAGACGGGCTGGATCGCGCTGCACTCGGGCATGGCCGCCGGTGCGCACGCCATCGTCGTCCCGGAGCGGCCCTTCGACATAGGAGAGCTGGCCGAGCTGGTCGGCAAGCGGTTCTCGGCGGGCAAGCGCTTCGCGATCGTCGTGGTCGCCGAGGGCGCCAAGCCCCGTGAGGGCTCCATGGAGTTCGACGTCGGCGGCAAGGACATCTACGGACACCAGCGCTTCGCGGGCGTGGCCAGGCAGCTCTCCGTCGAGCTGGAGGAGCGCCTGGGCAAGGAGGCGCGGCCGGTGATACTGGGCCATGTCCAGCGCGGCGGGACGCCGACCGCGTACGACCGGGTGCTGGCGACCCGCTTCGGCTGGCACGCGGTGGAGGCCACGCACCGCGGCGAGTTCGGCATGATGACGGCGCTGCGCGGCACGGACATCGTGATGGTGCCGCTCGCGGAGGCCGTCGAGACCCTGAAGACGGTCCCGGCGGAGCGGTACGCCGAGGCGGAGTGCGTGCTCTGAACCCCGCACGCCCGCGTTGATACGACGAACCGCCCCCGGCCGTGAACGGCGCCGGGGGCGGTTCTACTCTGGTCCCGGGTGCGGACACATCGCACCAATCAGGATCGTCGCGGTGGGAGAGCACGTATGGATCACGGCGAGCACGGCACGATGACGGATCTGCCGCCGTTCACGCTGAACCGCGCGCTGGAGTTCTCGCCCGACGCCTTCTTCCTCGTCGGCTGTCTGCTGGCGCTCGCGCTGTACGGCTGGGGTGTCGTACGGCTGCGCGCGCGGGGCGACAGCTGGTCGCCGGGCCGCACCATCTCCTTCGTGCTCGGCGTGCTGACCGTCGCGCTGATGATGTGCACCGCGCTGAACGACTACGGCATGGTCATGTTCAGCGTGCACATGGTCCAGCACATGGTGATCAGCATGGTCTCCCCGATCCTGCTGCTCCTGGGCGCGCCCGTGACCCTGGCGCTGCGCGCGCTGCCGGTCGCGGGCCGGGGCCGCAAGGGGCCGCGCGAGCTGCTGCTGGCGCTGCTGCACAGCGGGTTCATGCGGTTCGTGACGCATCCCGCCTTCACGATCCCGCTGTTCATCGCGAGCCTCTACGGCCTCTACTTCACCCCGCTCTTCGACTTCCTCATGGAGTCGAAGCCGGGGCACATCGCGATGATGGTGCACTTCCTCTCCACCGGGCTGATCTTCTTCTGGCCGATCATCGGTGTGGACCCGGGTCCGCACCGGCCCGGCTATCTGATGCGGATGCTGGAGCTGTTCGCCGGGATGCCGTTCCACGCGTTCTTCGGGATCGCGCTGATGATGGCGAGCGAGCCGATGGTGCGGGCGTACGACAATCCGCCGGCGTCCCTGGGCATCGACCCGCTCTCCGACCAGAACGCGGCCGGCGGTATCGCCTGGGCGTTCAGCGAGATCCCGTCCGTCCTGGTGCTGGTGGCGCTGGTGTACCAGTGGTACCGGTCGGACCAACGCCAGGCGAAGCGCTCGGACCGGGCCGCCGACCGGGACGGCGACAAGGAGCTCGTCGCGTACAACGCCTACCTCGCGTCGTTGCGGGCACGCGGACAGTAGCGCGGAACGCCCCTTTCGGGTGACGATGGTCCTCACGGCCACGGTCACGGCCAGGAGGAGGACGCACATGTCCGGATCCGGATCCACGAAGACGATGGGTGTTCTCACCGTCGGTGCGCTGGTGGTCGTGACGGCCTACACGGCGGCGCTGGGCAGCAACGGCTGGCTCTGGTTCGGCTGGGTGGTGCTGGGGCTGGTGACGGTCGCGATGGTCGCCTCACGCAGCACCTGAGGACGGGCGGGGACCGAGGAGGGGCGGGGCTCGGGCCCCGCCGTCAGTCCGCCGCCGGGGCGAGCGCCGGTTCCGGCGCTCGCGTCTCGTCCAGGTTGTTCTCCACCCAGGCGCGCAACTGGCCGAGCGGTACGGCCACTCCGCGTCCCAGCGGCGTCAGTTCGTACTCGACGTGGAGCGGGACGGCCGGATAGACGGTACGGTCCACGAAGCCGTGGTCGGCCAGCCGGCGCAGCGTGCTGGTGAGCACCTTGGGGCTGACCCCCTGGAGCCGCCGCTGGAGCGCGCCGAAGCGCCGCGGGCCCTCTTCCAGGGCGCCGATGGCGAGAGCGGCCCACTTGTTGGCCAGCAGGCCGAGGACGTCCCGGCAGGGGCACTGCGCGGCATAGACGTCGTGCTTGTCGTGCCGGCCCGTCGTACACGGCTCCGCCATACGATCCGCTCCTCCTCGTGCCGCGGTGCCTGCCGCGCCCTGTGTCGCGTCTCGTACGCCGCGTGTTCGCGCACCGAACTGACCACTTCCCTTTGGATAGTAGTGTCCCTTGCGGGTTACCACTACCCAGGGAGTACTTTTCCGGTGTCGAAGATCCACCGCACTCCTACAGGAGACTTGACCGACATGAGCAGTGAGCCGACGATGCGCGCGATCACCCAGGACTCCCTCGGCGGCCCCGAGGTGCTGCGCCTCACCGAACGCCCCCGGCCCCGCCCGATTCCGACCGAGGTGCTGGTACGGGTGCACGCGGCCGGCGTGAATCCGGTCGACTGGAAGTCCCGCGAGAGCGGCGGCATGGCCGGTCTCCTCGGCGCACCGCCGTTCGTCCTGGGCTGGGACGTGTCCGGTGTCGTGGCGGAGGTCGGCTTCGGTGTGCACACGCTGAAGGTGGGCGACGAGGTGTACGGGATGCCGTGGTTCCCGCGCCCGGCCTCCGCGTACGCCGAGTATGTGACGGCGCCCTCGCGGCAGTTCGCGCTCAAGCCCCGCACGGTCGACCACCACACGGCGGCGGCCGTGCCACTGGCGGGTCTGACCGCCTGGCAGTCGCTCGTGGACGCGGCGCGGGTGGAGGCAGGGCAGCGGGTACTGATCCACGCGGCGGCGGGCGGCGTGGGGCACCTCGCGGTGCAGTTCGCCAAGCACCTCGGGGCCCATGTCATCGGCACGGCGAGCGCCGCGAAGCACGACTGGCTGCGGGAGCTGGGCGCGGACGAGGTCGTGGACTACACGAAGGTCCGCTTCGAGGACGTCGTGAGTGACGTGGACGTCGTCATCGACCTGGTGGGCGAGGGGCACGACGCGACGACCACCCGTTCGCTGGAGACCCTGCGGCCGGGCGGCACGATCGTCGCGGTCCCGTCCGGTGTCGCGCCGGAGGTGCTGGCGGGCGCCCGTAACCGGGGGCTGAACGCGACCGCCTTCCTGGTGGAGCCGGACGGCGCCGCGCTCGCCCGGATCGCCGACCTGATCGACCAGGGCACCGTGCGCGTCGAGGTGGCGGACGTCCTGCCGCTGGCGGACGCGGGCGAGGCGCAGCGCCGGGTCCAGGAGGGACGCACGCGCGGCAAGATCGTACTGAGCGTGACGACCTGACGGAACGTCGTCTGCCATCGATACGGCCCGTCAGCGCAGCAGGGGCAGTGCGCCGACGAGCTTGCCGATCCTGTTGCGCGGGCCGACGAGGCCGACCGCGTGGTAGGTCAGGTCCTCGTGCTTCGTACCGGCGAGCAGGTCGAGGTACTCGTCGTAGATCCGGGACGTCTGGGCGGGCTCCGGCATGTCGACCACGAAGACGTCCTCCTTCGCGGTGGCCTTCTCCCGCAGGGAGTGCAGGGTGGCGGCGTCGGCGGCCAGGACGGAACAGCCCGCCCAGGGCAGTCCCGGATGCACATGGCCCGACGCGTCCCGGCCGTCGCCGCCGAGCAGGTGCGGCAGGGCCCTGCCGACGGCGGCGGCCATGCAGGCCGCAGCGTTCACCGCACGCCCGGCGGGCAGGTCCTCGTCGACGACGAGGACCCACTTGAGCGGGGCCCGGCGGGTGGAGAGGCCGGTCGGAGCGACCTCGTCGCGGACGGTGCCTTGGTGCGCGGCGTCGTGGTGCGCGGTGTGGTTATGAGCGGTGTCGTTATGAGCGGTCATGCCTCGAAACGGTAGGCAGTCATGCGTACGATGGTGAGCTCCGGCGCACTTCGTACGGCCGAAGGACATCATCGTGGAACTTGATGCGCTCGACTGGGCTCTGCTGCGGGAGCTGCAGCACGATGCACGGCAGACCAACCGCGATCTGGCGGCCAGGACCGGTGTCTCCCCCTCCACCTCGCTGGAGCGGGTCAAGATCCTGCGCGAACGCGGTGTGATCGACGGATTCCACGCGGCGCTCGACCTGGAGGCGGTGGGCCGCCCCGTACAGGCGCTGATCTCCGTGCGGATCAGGCCGCCGTCCCGCCCGGTCATCGAGGGGTTCCGCGAGTGGGCGGCCGAACTGCCGGAGACCATCGGGCTGTTCGTGACATCGGGCCCGCACGACTTCCTCCTGCATGTGGCCGTCCCGAACGTCGACGGGCTGTACGCCTTCGTCATCGACCGTCTCACCGAGCGCCGCGAGGTCGCGGACGTGCAGACGACAATGGTCTACGAGCACGTGCAGTCCCGGTCGGTCTCCCGGCCCGCCGAGGAGAACCGACGGCGCGGTGCCGGCCGGCGGCGGCAGCTGCCGTAGGGCCACTGCCCGCCGCCGGCCGTCCGTACGTCACCAGGAGGACTTGGTGACCCCCGGCAGCAGTCCGGCGTGCGCCTGTTCGCGCAGCCGGATGCGGGACAGACCGAACTTCCGCAGATGTCCGCGCGGCCGGCCGTCCACGCTGTCGCGGTTGCGCACCCTGGTCGCGCCGGCGTCGCGGGGCTGACGGCGCAGTTCGGTGAGCGCGGCGAGCCGTTCGGGCTCCGGTGTGCCGGGGCGGCGGACGATCTCCTTCAGCTCCGCCCTGCGCGCCGCGTACCGCGCGACGACCGCCTTGCGCCGCTCGTTCTTCGCGATCTTGCTCTGCTTGGCCATCAGACCTTCCCTCCCCGGGCGCGGATCCGTGCCACGGCGGACTCGATACCGATGCCGTCGATCGCCTTGATCGCCCTGGCGCTGAGCGTGAGACGCACGTATCGGCCCTCGCTCGGCAGCCAGTACCGCTTGCGCTGGATGTTGGGGTCGAAGCGCCGTGAGGTGCGCCGATGCGAGTGGGAGATGGTGTTGCCGAAGCCCGGTCGGGCGCCGGTCAGCCGGCAGTGGGCGGACACAGTGTGACCTGCCTTTCTTCTGTACGACGGTGGTACGACGGTGTCGGTGGGACCATTTTGAAAATGGAAACCATTGTCGTATAGTAGTGGCATGGCACGCAACGAACTACGCCCGGTCATCAAGCTCCGCTCCACGGCGGGCACCGGCCACACCTACGTCACCCGCAAGAACCGCCGGAGCGACCCGGACCGCATGGTCCTGCGCAAGTACGACCCGATCGCCCGCCGGCACGTCGACTTCCGCGAAGACCGCTGAGTCCCGACCCCGACCCCGCGCCGTAGCACCTGCCGTCCGAGCGCACGCGCCGGGCGGGCTCCTTCGAGCCCGCCCGGCTGGTGTGCGCGGTCAGGTGGTCGACTCCACCCGCGCCGGCGCCTTGCCGTTCATCTTCGATGCCTGGTCCTCGGTCTGCTCGGCCGGCGCCCGGCTCGAACCGGTCTGCCGTTGCAGCGAGTTGAGGATGGTCATGCCCTGACCGACCAGCCCCGCCGCCACCTCGCCGACACCGTCGGTGCCGTTGAGGACGGTGAGGTTGGAGTCCGCCAGACCCTTGGCCGCGGCGGCGGCCAGCTCCGGGAGCACCTCGACGACGCGGTTGGCCGCCAGCAGTTCCTGGTTGCCCTCCCGCAGGGAGAGGGCGCGCGAGGTGTTCGCGTCGGCCTGCGCCTGCGCGAGCGTCCGCTGGCGGTACGCCTCCGCGTCCGCCGGGCGCCTGACCTCGGCCTCCAGCCGCTGGGCCGCCAGCAGTGCCTGCCGCTCGGCCAGTGCCGTCTGCTCCTCGATGACGTCCTGCGAGGCCTTCGCCTGGGCGAGCGGTCCCGCCTGGGAGGCACGTGCCCGGACCTGCTCGGTCTCCGCCTGGAAGCCCGCGCGCTTGATCGAGGTGTCCCTCTCGTACTCGGCCTTCAGCGCCTCCGCCTGCTGCTCGCGCTCGGCGGCCTCCTGATCGGCCCTGGCCGCGGCGATACGGGCCTGGCTCGCGACAGCCGCGGCGTGCGGCGCCGCCAGGTTGTTGATGTAGCCGGTGGCGTCCTCGATCTCCTGGATCTGGAGGGCGTCCACCACGATGCCGAGCTTCTCCATCTCGCTGTGGCTGCCGGCCTTCACCTCCTGGGCGACCCTGTCCCGCTCCCGGATGATCTGTTCGACGGTGAGTCCACCGACGATGGAGCGGAGGTGACCGGCGAAGATCCGGCCCACCAGCTCTTCCATCCGGTCCTGCTCGGCCAGGAAGCGCCGGGCGGCGTTGGCGATCGACACGGCATCGTCACCGACTTTGAAGACGGTCACCGCGCGTACGGTCAGCCGGATGCCCTGCTGGGTGACGCAGTCCTCGGCGATCTCCGCCTCCCGCAGCGCCAGGGACAGCATGCGGGCCTTCTGCTTGATGGGAAGAACGAAACTGCCGTGACCGGTGACTATCCGGAACTGGGTGTCCTGGACCTGCCGTTTCGAACCGGATATGAGCATCGCCTCGTTCGGTGCTGGAACACGCCAGAACAACATGAGGGAACTCCTGTCCTACTCCACACTCACACGCCACTTCGGACCGCGGGCTTCAGTCGGGAAGAGGCTCCACCATCACCGAGCGGGCCGAGACACGGTCGGTGACCAGCACCTGGACGTTCATGCCGATCGGCCGCTCGGACCAGGCCGCGTAGGCTTCGGAACCGCCTCGTACGGCCACCAGTACTTCCCCCGGGCCGTCCGGCGGGATCGGGACGGTGATACGGCCGACCGCGCCCACCGGGCTCTGCGCGGAGTCATCTGTGACGGACATGAATCGTTGCCCTCACCTCCAGCGCTCAGCACGCCCCCGGTCATTTCAGGCTACTCCGGAGACGTGCCGACGGCCGGTCGAAGGATGGTCGGTGAACCGCTCGGTCGTACGAACCGGCCGGACGGACCGGTCAGTGGAAGTGCCTGTTCCGGGGACGGAAGATCAGCAGATACACCGTGGCGACAATGGCGACCGCCTGGGCCACGACGGTGACCACCTTGTCGTCGTACCAGATCGGCTCGTACATGTTCGGGAACGGTCCCCACGCGCCGACGTTCACATAGCGGTAGATGAGCAGGAGCGCGAGTCCGCCGGCCGCCACCGACCAGGCGAAGAAGTCCGCCGGGACCCGGCGCCAGACCAGGACGAGCAGCGCGGCCAGCGCCGCGAAGCCCGCCTCGATCCGGAAGAGGTCGCCCTGGCTGATGTCGGCCGAGATGACGTCGTAGCGGTCGGCGAGATGCGCGTGCATGTACGCGTCCACGGCGAGCCCGGCCGCGGCGAGCACCCGGGCCGCGCCCCGCAGGTAGCGGCCGACGCCGTCGCGGTGCGCCGGCCCGGTGGGCGAGGCGGTGGGCTGAGATGACATGGGGTCTCCCTTCGCGCCGCGGACCGAGCCGCCGGCCGGGGGCTCACTTGACGGTGAGCGTGCCCGTCATGAACGGGTGGATCGTGCAGTGGAACGGGAAGGCGCCCGCCTTGGACGGCGCGGTGAAGGTGGCGCTCTTGCCCGGCGCGATGTCACCGGTGTCGAAGGAGCCGCCCTTGGTCGCCGTCAGGGTGTGTGTGGTCGTGTCCTTGTTGACCACGGTGATCTTCGCCCCGGCGGCCACGGTCAGGGAGGCGGGCTGGAACTTGAAGTTGTCGATGGTGACCTGTGTCCCACCGCCCGCCGACGAGTTGGCGGCCGACTTCGTCGCGCTGCTGCCGCCGCCGCCTCCGCCGTCCGAACATCCCACGAGGGTGGTCAGAGCGAGGGCGCAGGCGGCGACGGCCACGGCGAAGGGGGCCCGGCCGGTGGGGAACGAGAACGGCATGGCGTCTCCGAGCGTTCGGGGGCCGGACCGGCCGGCTGTCAGTACCCGCCGCCGTTGTTGTTCTGGGGCTTGGTCGTGACCTTCTTGCCGTCGGGGTTCATGATGAACCACTTCGCACCGAAGGCGTTGATGTCCTGCCCGTTGATGTCGCCGGGCGTCTTGTCCCCTTCGAACCGGTACAGCGGACGCCCGTTGTACGTCACCTGCTCGGAGCCGTCGGAGCGCTTCGTCGTCGTGAGCAGATTGGCCTTGATCCCGCTGCCGGCGACCGGCTTCGACGTGGCGGTGAACGGGGGCCAGGCCGTCGCGCAGGAGCCCGTGCACATCGACTTGTTCGTGGTGTCCTTGTCGAACTCGTACAGCGACCGGCCCTTCTCATCGACCAGCATCTTGCCGAAGGTGCCGTTCTTGACGTCGACCTTGGCCGCGGACGATGCCGACGCCGAGGACGACGCCGACGCAGACGCCGAGGACGAGGCCGCCGGGACCACGTCGACCTCATGGTTGTTGGGCTGCTCACCCGCGTCCGTACCGCTGGCGCTGCCATGGCCGCCACCGCCGTCCGAACAGCCGGCCGCCGCGGTGGCCATCAGCAGGGCGGAGGCCAGCGCGGTGACTGTCCTGGTGTGCCGTCTCATCAAGGACTCCTCGATCGTCGGCCGCCCACGCGGGCAGCACGCGACCCGCCCGATCGGGGCCGCCAGCCCCAGTGCACAACAGGGCTGACGGACCGGCCACCTGGGCGGGGCCGTCCGGAGTGCGGCCCGGACGGCACCGAGGAGTGCGGGTTCCGGAGTCGGTCAGGCTTCCTCGAAGTAGACGTCCAGCACCGCGTCGAGTGCGGCCGTCCACTCCTTGAGGCTGCTCCGGGAAGGCGCGTCGACGTCCGACTGGTAGTGACGACGGCCGGTCGTGTGCAGGGTGACGGTGAACCGGCGGCCGAATCTGGGGGTCTCGACCTCCAGGGCGCCGATCTCGTCCCAGCCGAACTCCGCCTCCGTCTCGTCCAGCTGGAACCGGACGCCGGTGCGGTCGGCGGTCATCGAGGCGCGGCGGTCGCTGACCTCGAAGACGGGACCGTCGGCGTCACTCCCGCCGTCGTCGGAGTCGTCCTTCTTGAAGGAGACCGCCCCGCCCGCCGTGTCGCCGGCCTTCTCGTCGGTCGGTTCGGACTCGTCGGCGGCCGGTGTCCCGGGGGCCTCCGCCTCTTCGGTCACCTCGTCGGCCGCTTCGTCGGCGGCCTCCTGAGGGACGCCCTCGGCGGGGTCGTCAGCCTCCTCTACGAGGCGGGGTGCCATGAGCCCAGGGATGTATCCGGGATCGGTCCCCGCGGCGGGTACGGGCTGGATTATCGGATCGATGCGCTCCACGGCTGGCAGTATGGCGGATAAACCTGTGCGAGGAACACTCGATCCGCGCGGGACCGCCGGAATACGGTAAATGAGACGAACGGCACGCCTCTCGGCGGCGAGGTGGGGCCCCGGGCACCCGCTCCGGCAGCACGGCTCGCGGCCGCCCCCTATGTGGAAGTCCGGTGTGCGACTCCAGGACGCCGCCGTACGGCGCGAGCTGACGGCCCGTTATACCCACGGCGCCCGACCCGGAAGCGCGCTCGACAGCGCGGCGCGCCCCCTACTCGCCCCCTATCCTTCCCCCTATTTCGGCGTCGGTCGAAGCCGCGCAGTCATGCTCAGGGACGGGTTCCGGACTCCCGGAACCACCGGTCCGTCTCCGATTCCGCACATCGGCGCCGGTTTCGCGGGCCCGCTCGCCCGCCCGGTCCCCGACAGGCCACCTGCGAGGCGTTGTTCGAGCATGGAGAAGCCGACGAGTTCAAACACCCTGATGCGCTATGTTTTCAGTGCGGGCGCAGCCTTGCCCGAACGGGCTGTCCGACGTCGCCCGCGAGTACCCACACGGGGAGCCGCCTATCCCGCCGACGCGGGGGCGCTCTGGCGCGAGGGAAAAGGCGCGGCTATTGTTTTTCAACAACGAGGTAAACATCTCCGCCGCGCTCCGCTTCGCGTCCGGGAAGCCTGCTAACTTATTCTCCGGCGGGCGGTCTCTGTCGGCTCCGCGCTATCCTCCGCAAACGGAATGGGCGGGGGCGGACAGTTCACCCTCCGCCTCGCAGGGCCCCGCACCTTAAGGTCGGCGGCCGTTCATCCCCATCACCCAAAACGTGCCTCTGCCGCATGCTTCGATCCGTCATGTTCTTGCAACAAAGCAAGCCGAGGCGCGGTAAACCTCGGACGACCGACTTGCCAAGAGGGCGCCATCCGCGCGCTTGAGCACATGACGGGTCGGAGCCGCGATGCTCACGCCGACCAGGATCACACACCCAAGGGCCTGGAGTCGGCCCGCCGGCGGCCCCGTCCGCATACGGCCAAGCGCCCCGTCGGGGCTGTGCCATTCGAGCCGCACGGCCGCCCGGATCCTCCGAGTTCACCTATCGATACAGGTGGGCGCAGCACGCCAGGAACGCCTCGCGCATGGATTCCGTCTTGGTTACTGGCCAGTTAACGCCGGTCCTCCTTGGTTACCGGGCAGTTAAGGCTGGTCTTCAATTTGGCCGAAATCAGCCCTGCGTGTGCGCCGACGACGGCCGACTCATTGGTAACCATGACCGGCGACCGGGACCGCATCACCGTACAAGTGGTCCGTGAAGCGGCCGAGTCAGGCACCGCCACCCTCGCAATTCGCCCCGAACGGCCGCAGACCCGGCTCGGCGCCCTTGCGAAGTTCCCAGCCACTGAGAAATCGCTGCGAAGGTTGCTAGGAGATTTCGCACAGCCGTCTCAACTACCCCTTAGCCCCGCACCGATTATCCTATCGCCGAGTGGGTGACCGAATACGGTCGCTAGCTTCTTGATATTGACGACTAGGTTCCGCTTCTGGCTGCCGGAAACCGACCAGTTCCACGATCAAAAGGTGTCAACAGGGGGGGAAAGTAAGTTGTGTTGAAGGAACGGGACAAGATACTCGAACAGCTCGATGACCTACTGATCCAGTCCACGCGGGGCAGGGGGGCCATCGCCGCGATCAGCGGTTCGACCGCGATCGGCAAGACCACGACACTCAACGCCCTGGCCGAACGGGCGACTTCGGCGGGCAGCACGGTGCTCAGCGTGGTGAGTTCGCCGCACGAGCGCGAGGTGCCCTACAGCGCCCTCGCCCAGCTGCTGCACTCGATCGAAGCCCAGTGCACCACCGCCGACGTTCCGCGCGCCGGGGGCGCCGGGACCGTCCATGCCGGCAGGCAGGCGGACGTGGCCGCCGCCCTCGCCCCGCCAGGGGCCCAGGACGACCCGCTGACGGTCGCACGGCGCACCTACCAGATCATCGCCGAGCTGACCGCCTTGCGGCCTCTGCTGATCACGGTGGACGACATCCAGCACACCGACACGGCCACCCTCACATGCCTGCGCTACCTGGCGCAGCGTCTGACCCAGCTCTCACTCGTGCTGGTGTTCACGCACGGGATCTCCGTCGACGAGCAGCCGGCTCGTGTCCTAGACGACCTCCTCTACCGCACGAGCGCGCGCCACTTCCACCTGGAGCCGCTCTCGCGGGTGGACATCATGGGGCTGGCCGCGAGCCGGCTCCCGGTCCTCCCGTCGGACCGGCTCATCGTCGAGATCCACCGGCTGAGCGGGGGCAATCCGCTGCTGGCCCAGGCGCTCATCGAGGAGCACAGGCTGCGCCTCGCGTCCGACTCCGTCGCGGGGCCGATGCCGCCGCAGAGCGACGGCATCGGCCGCCAGTCGACCACCGAGGGCGGGGCGTCGATCGGCCCCGCCTTCTACCAGGCCGTCCTCGCCTACCTGCACCGGCTCGGCCCGCGCGCGGTCCGTCTCGCCCGGTGCGTCGCCCTCCTGGACGAGGCGACGACTCCCCTTCTGTTGAGTCGGCTGAGCGGTATCGACACGGAACTGTTGAAACGTTATATACGTTTGTTCACCGGCATGGGCGTGCTGGAGGGCGCGCGGCTGCGGCACGCGGGCGTACGGCAGGCCGTACTGGGTGAGATGCCTCACGGCGAGGCGACCCAGCAGCGCTACCGCGCCGCTCGCCTCCTGAACGAGGGGGGAGCGCCGCCGCAGGCCGTCGCCATGCATCTGCTCGGCGTCGGTCCGCTGCACGACGGATGGGTGCTGCCCGTACTCCAGGAGGCCGCGGCCCACGCCATGGAGGACGGTGACGTACCGCAGGGCATCCGCTATCTGGAGCTGGCCTGCGAATGCTCCCTGGACGAGGGACAGCGGCTCTCGACGAAGTCGCTGTACGCCTTCGGCCAGTGGCAGCTCAGGCCCGCCGAGTCCGCCCCGCACTTCCGCGCGCTCAAGGGCCCCATCCTTGAGGGGAAGCTCACGGGCACCGACGCCCTGTGGGTCGCCGAGGGCATGCTCTTCCACCTCGACTTCGACGAGGCCGTGGAGGTCGTCGACCATGTCAACAGCGGCGAGGCGGACATGTCCACCGCGCTGCACAGCACCCGGATGCTCATGGCCGCGGAGGTCCCGGGCCTGCTCGAACGGCTGGAGCACCCGCTGCCGGCCACAACCGCCCCGGCGACGTCCCATTCGGAATTAAGAGCCCGTCACGCCCTCGCCCTCATCCTGGAGAACGGAGCGGACAAGTACGCCATCGCCCTGGCCGACCAGGTGTTCCAGGGCAGCCAGAACTGGCCGACGTCGAAGCTCAGCGGCCTGCCGAAGGCGCTGCTGGCCCTGTGCTACGCGGATCAACTCGACACCGCCGCCGCGTGGTACGACCTGCTCGCGGCCGAGGTGGAACGACACGACGCCCCAGGCTGGTGGGCCCAGATCGAAAGCGTCGGCGCGCTCCTGTCGCTGCGGCGCGGGCGGCTGGCGGACGCCGTACGCCAGGCGGAGACGGCCCACGCCCGGCTGTCCGGGCCGAGGTGGAACGTCAGCAGCGCGCTGGCGCTGACCGTGCTCGTCGAGGCCCACACCGCCATGGGCAACCACCAGACCGCGGCCAAGTATCTGGAGACGGCCGAGCCGCCGCCCGCGCTGTTCCTGACCCGCGCGGGGCTGCACTACCTGTACGCGCGCGGCCGGCATCACCTCGCGACCGGCAACACATACCTGGCTCTGTCCGACTTCCAGGAGTGCGGCACGCTGATGCGGCGCTGGAACATCGACACACCCTCCCTGGCGCCCTGGCGGCTGGGAGAGGCGGAGGTGTGGCTGCGACTGGGCGACCGGGAGCAGGCGGCCCGGCTCGTCGAGAAGCAGCTGACGAACTCGGACGCCGGGCTCACCCGGTCGCGCGGTATGACCCTGCACGCCCTGGCCCTGGTCCAGGCGACCGCCAAGCAGCCCCCGATCCTGCGGGACGCGTTCCGTCTGCTGGAGGCCGCGGGCGCACGTTACGAGGCTGCCCGTGTCCTGGCCGATCTCAGCCGCGCCTACCAGCAGTTGGGCGACAAACAGGCCCGGCCGACGGCGCGGCGGGCCTGGCGGCTCGCCAAGAGCTGCCAGGCGGAGTCCCTCTGCCAGGCTCTGCTCCCGACGTCCATGCCCCAGAGCATGGACACGAAGCCGAGCGAGGGGTCCCGCGGCGCCGACCGCGCGGGCCAGGACAGCTTCGGCACGCTCAGTGAATCCGAACGGCGCGTCGCCACGCTGGCCGCCCAGGGGTACGCCAACCGTGAGATCGCCGAGAGGTTGTTCATCACGGTCAGCACCGTGGAGCAGCATCTGACCCGCGTCTACCGCAAGATGGGCATCAGGAACCGCGAGCAGCTCCTGCAGGGAGCCCACGCGGTCAGCTACGAGTCCGTCTGATCCGTTCGACCCCCACCCCGTAAGGGGTCCCGGTCCGCCTGCCCGTCGACCGACGGGCAGGCGGACTTCTGTCTGTTCGCGGGGCCGGGGCGGTGCGGCCACCAGGGGTGTCCCAGGGGTACCCCTGACAAAGCCGTCCTAGGGCGTGTCTTCGAAGTAGCGCCGTCCGCCCGCAGGGCGGGGCCCGCGGCGGCTGGTGCGGTGCATCGCAAGGCGGAGGATCGGCCGCGTACTGGGCGTACTTGGCCGACTCCGACAACGCGGCGAGGTGCCGTGCCAGGCGTCGCGGGCCAGGCGGGACTTTGAAGACACGTCCTAGGGGGCTCTACGGGTAGCTGGGGGCGAGCGGCGGAGATGATGATCGTTCCCTCAAGACGAACGCCTGCCCGGCGTTTTCGAAGCACGCGATGAGGGAGGCACTCGCCATCATGTCGAGTGATCTTGTTCACGGTACGGACGCAATCGCAATCACCGGCATGTCATGCCGCCTCCCCCAGGCACCCGACGCCAACTCCTTCTGGGAGTTGCTGCGGTCGGGCCGTAGTGCGATCACCGAGGTGCCGCCGGACCGCTGGGACCCCGACGAGGTGCTGCCGGACTCACCGGAGCGGCACCGCGCGGCGCTGCGCCACGGCGGGTTCCTCGACCGAGTGGACCAGTTCGACGCGGCCTTCTTCGGGATCTCGCCGCGCGAGGCCGTGGCGATCGACCCGCAGCAGCGGCTCTTCGCCGAGCTGGCCTGGGAGGCGCTGGAGGACGCGGGAATCGTCCCCGAGACGCTGCGGTCCACCGCGACCGCCGTCATCGTGGGAGCGATCGCCGGGGACTACGCGGCGCTGGCACACCGCGGTGGTGCGATCACACAGCACTCGCTGCCGGGGCTGAACCGCGGCGTCATCGCCAACCGGGTGTCCTACGCGCTGGGCCTGAACGGCCCGAGCATGGCGGTCGACTCGGCGCAGTCGTCGTCGCTCGTGGCGGTGCACCTGGCCGTGGAGAGTCTGCGCAAGGGTGAGTGCACCCTGGCCCTGGCGGGCGGTGTGGCGCTCAACTTCGCGCCCGAGAGCGCCGAAGTCGCCGGAATGTTCGGCGGGTTGTCGCCGGACGGACGCTGCTTCACCTTCGACGCGCGGGCCAACGGCTACGTGCGCGGTGAGGGCGGCGGCGTCGTCGTACTGAAGCCGCTGGCACACGCGGTGCGCGACGGCGACACGGTGTACGGGGTCATCCGTGGCACCGCGGTCAACAACGACGGCTCCACCGACGGCCTCACGGTGCCCAGCGCCGAGGCCCAGGCGACCGTGCTGCGCCAGGCGTGCGAGGACGCGGGCGTGGACCCGGCCGAGGTCCGCTACGTGGAACTCCACGGCACGGGCACTCCGACGGGCGATCCGCTGGAGGCGGCGGGTGTGGGCGCCGCGTACGGCAGCGCGCGTCCCGCGGGCTCACCGGTACTCGTCGGCTCGGCCAAGACCAACGTCGGGCACCTGGAAGGCGCGGCGGGCATCGTCGGGCTGATCAAGACGGCGCTGAGCATCCGGCACCGGGAGATCCCGGCGAGCCTCAACTACGAGACGCCCAACCCGCGTATCGACCCCGAGGCGCTGAATCTGCGCGTCCAGACCGCGTCCGGCCCGTGGCCGGACGCGCCGCTGCTGGCCGGGGTCAGCTCCTTCGGTGTGGGCGGAACGAACTGCCATGTCGTACTGGCCGAGGCGCCCGAGCCGGCCGCGTCCGAGGAGGACGCGCCGCAGGGCGACGAGCCGGAGATCCCGCTGGCTCCGTGGCTGGTGTCCGGGCGTACCGAGGCGGCTCTGCGCGCCCAGGCCGGGCGGCTGCTGGAGCGGCGGACGGCGGACGCCGACGCGTTCGACATCGGCCGCTCGCTCGCGGGCACCCGTACCCACTTCGAGCACCGCGCCGTCGCGCTCGGGCTCGGACACGACGCGCAGCTCGAGGCGTTGCGGTCCGGCGCCGACGTACCGGGGCTCGTCACGGGTGTCACGGGCGACCACGGGAAGATCGCGCTGGTGTTCCCGGGGCAGGGCTCGCAGTGGGAGGGCATGGCGCGCGAGCTGATGCGCACGTCGGCGGTCTTCCGCGCGTCGATCGAGGCGTGCCACGAAGCCCTCGCGCCGTACGTCGACTGGTCGCTGCTGGACACGCTCACCGACGAGTCCGGGGCGACGTCCCTCGACCGCGCGGACGTCGTTCAGCCCGTGCTGTTCGCGGTGATGGTCTCGCTCGCCAGGGTGTGGGAGTCGCTGGGCGTACGGCCCGACGCGGTCATCGGGCACTCGCAGGGTGAGATCGCCGCGGCGCACATCGCGGGAGCGCTCGATCTGGCGGACGCCGCCAGGATCGTGGCCCTGCGCAGCCAGACGATCATGACGCTGGCGGGTACCGGGGCCATGGCGTCGGTGCCGCTGGCGGCCGACCGGGTCACCGAGTACATCGCCCCCTTCGGCGACGGGTTGAGCATCGCCGCGGTCAACGGGCCGACCACCACGGTCGTGGCCGGGAACCCCGACGCCATCGCCGAGTTGCTGGCCCGCTGCGAGGCGGAGGGGATTCGCGCGAGGGCCGTCTCGGCCGTCGACTTCGCCTCCCACTCGTCGCACATGGAGGCGATCAAGGATCGGCTGCTGGAGCAGTTCGCCGAGGTGACGCCGCGTTCGTGCGACATCGCGTTCTACTCCACGGTCACCGCGAGCGCCATCGACACGGCCGGTCTCGACGCCGACTACTGGTACTCCAACCTTCGCCGGCCCGTCCTCTTCGAGGCGACGCTCAGGACCATGGCACAGGACGGATTCGGCACGTTCGTCGAGTCGAGTCCGCACCCCGTTCTCACGCTCGGACTGCGGGCGACGCTGCCGGACGCGCTGGTCGCGGACTCGCTGCGCCGCAACGAGGCTCCGTGGCCGCAGCTGCTGACCTCCCTGGCGGAACTGCACGTATCCGGCCTGCCCGTGGACTGGTCCGCCGTCTTCACGGGGCGTACGCCGGGTCGCGTGGCGCTGCCCACGTACGCCTTCCAGCGCGAGCGCTACTGGCCCGAGGTCTCGGCCGCGTTCGAGCCCGGGACGCGCGGCGCCGTCCAGCACCAGGAAGCCGCGCGCGAGGAGACCCCCGCGGCGAGCTCCACCTGGTCGGACCGGCTCGCCGAACTGCCGGCGGACGAGCGTGCCCGTCAGGCGCTGGAGCTGGTGCGGCTGCGCACCGCGATCGTGCTCGGTCATCTGAGCACGGACGCGGTCGATGTCGGCCAGGCGTTCCGCGAGCTGGGCATGGACTCCACGATGGCGGTCCAGCTCCGTCAGAACCTGGTGGACGTCACGGGGCTGGCGCTGCCGGAGACCGTCGTCTTCGACTACGCGAGCCCGTCCCGGCTGGCCCGGCGGCTCTGCGAACTGGCCCTGGGCGAGGACACGTCGGCGGCGGCGTCCGCGCTGTCGCGGTCGGCGTCGGTGCTGGACGCCGACGATCCGATCGTGATCGTCGGCATGGCCTGCCGTTACCCCGGCGGCGCCGGCACCCCGGACGAGCTGTGGCAGCTCGTCGACGACGGTGTGAGCGCGATCTCGGGCTTCCCCACCGATCGCGGGTGGGACCTGGACGCCCTGTACGACCCCGAGCCCGGGGTGCGCGGCAAGACCTACACCCGGCACGGCGGGTTCCTCGACGAGGCCGCCGAGTTCGACACCGAGTTCTTCGGGATCAGCCCGCGCGAGGCCACCGCGATGGACCCGCAGCAGCGGCTGCTCCTCCAGGTCACCTGGGAGGCGCTGGAACGCGCCGGGATCGACCCGGACGGCCTCCAGGGCAGCAGCACCGGTGTGTTCGTGGGCGCGATGTCGCAGGAGTACGGCCCCCGGCTGCACGAGGGCGACGACGGACTGGGCGGCTATCTGCTCACCGGCACCACCGCGAGTGTCGTCTCCGGGCGGATCTCGTACACCTTCGGTCTCGAGGGCCCGGCGGTCACGGTCGACACGGCGTGCTCGTCGTCGCTCGTCGCGATGCACCAGGCGGCGCAGGCGCTGCGCGTCGGGGACTGCTCGCTGGCCCTGGCGGGCGGCGTCGCGGTCATGGCGACGCCCGGTATGTTCGTGGAGTTCGGACAGCAGCGTGGTCTGGCTCCCGACGGCCGGTGCAAGTCGTTCGCCGGTGCGGCGGACGGCACGATCTGGGCCGAGGGCGCGGGCATGGTCCTGCTGGAGCGTCTGTCGGACGCCAAGGCCAACGGACACACCGTCCTCGCCGTCATCCGCGGCTCCGCGGTCAACCAGGACGGCGCGAGCAACGGTCTCACCGCTCCGAACGGCCCCTCGCAGCAGCGGGTCATCACCGCCGCTCTGGCCGGCGCGGGTCTCACGCCCGACCAGGTCGACGCGGTCGAGGCACACGGCACCGGCACCCCGTTGGGCGACCCGATCGAGGCCCAGGCCCTGCTGGCGACGTACGGCCAGAACCGTGAAGAACCGCTGTGGCTCGGGTCGTTGAAGTCGAACATCGGCCACACGCAGGCCGCCGCCGGTATCGGCGGGGTCATCAAGATGATCCAGGCCATGCGCCACGGCACCCTGCCCCGGACCCTGCACGTCGACGAGCCCAGCCCGCACATCGACTGGGACTCCGGCAATGTGCGGCTCCTGACCGAGGCCCGTGCCTGGCCCGAGACCGACCACCCGCGCCGCGCGGCGGTCTCCTCCTTCGGCATCAGCGGCACCAACGCCCACCTCATCATCGAGCAGGCACCCGCGACGCCGGAGCCCGTGGACGGCGACGACGAGCGGGAGACCCCGCAGGGCGCCCTCGTTCCGTGGTTCCTGTCCGCCAAGAGCGCGCCCGCGCTCCGCGACCAGGCGCAGCGCCTCCTCGACCATGTCATCGCGCGTCCCGGGGTCCACCCGGCGCACATCGGCCAGGCCCTGACAGCCACCCGCGCCCGTTTCCAGCACCGTGCGGTGGTGGTGGGAGAGGGCCGTGACGAACTCCTCGCGGGTCTTCGGGCGCTGAGCAACGACGAGTCCTCCCGCGCGGTCGTCACCGGCACGGCACGGGAAGGCACCACCGCGTTCCTGTTCACCGGACAGGGCGCGCAGCGGGCCGGCATGGGCCGCGAGCTCTACGACGCCTACCCGGTCTTCCGGGACACGTTCGACGAGGTCTGCGCGACCCTCGACCGGCACCTGAACGCCGAACAGCCGGTCAAGGACGTCGTCTTCGCCGACGACCCGACCCTGCTCAACCAGACCCGGTACACCCAGGCCGCGCTCTTCGCGATCGAGACCTCGCTCTACCGCCTGGTCGAATCGTTCGGGATCACCCCGCAGCACCTGACCGGCCACTCCATCGGTGAACTCACCGCCGCCCACATCGCGGGCATCTTCACCCTGAACGACGCCTGCCGGCTCGTCGCCGCGCGCGGCTCACTGATGCAGGCCCTGCCCGCCAACGGCGCGATGATCTCCCTGCGCGCCACCGAGGAGCAGATCCTTCCGTTCCTCGAAGGCCATGAGCACCACGTCGCCGTCGCGGCGGTCAACGGACCCAACTCGATCGTCATCTCGGGCGACGAGGAAGCCACCACCGCCATCGCCGGCGCTCTCGCCGAGACGGGTGTCAAGACGCGGCGCCTGACCGTCTCCCACGCGTTCCACTCCCCCCACATGGACCCCATGCTGGAGGAGTTCGAGCGTACGGCGGCGGACCTGACGTACCACGCCCCGACGATCCCGATCGTCTCCAACCTCACCGGCCAGCTCGCCGACCACCGCATCACCACCCCGCAGTACTGGGTCCAGCACGTCCGGGACGCCGTGCGCTTCGCCGACACCATCACCACCCTCGATCAGCTCGGCACCCGGCACTACCTCGAACTCGGACCCGACCCCGTCCTCACCACTCTCGTCAACGAGACCCTCGGCAAGACCCGGGGCACCACCCCCACCGCCGTCCTGCGCAAGGGGCACTCCGAAGCCACCACGCTTCTCACGGCGCTCGCCACCGCGCACACCGCCGGCGCGCCCGTCAACCTCAGCAGCCACCTCCCGGCCCCGCACACCCTCCCCGACCTGCCCACGTACCCCTTCCAGCGCCAGCGTTACTGGCACGCGGCCACCACCGCCACGGGAGACGTGTCGTCGGCCGGGCTGACCGCCACGGGACACCCGGTGCTGACCACGGCCGCCGAGCTTCCCGACCCTGGCGGGCTGCTGCTGACCGGCCGGGTGAACGCGGCGTCACCCGCCTGGGCGGCGGACCACGCCGTCTTCGGCACCCCGGTCATGCCGGGCGTGGCGTTCGTCGACATGCTGCTGCACGCCGCGGCACTGGTCGGGCGCCCTCGTATCGAGGAACTCACCCACCATGTCTTCCTGGCCCTGCCGGAACACGGCGCCCTCCAGCTGAGAGTGGTCGTCCGCCCGGCGGACGACTCCGGGCGGCGGTCCTTCGCCGTCCACTCGCGGCCCGAGGACGCCCCGCTGGGCGCCGACTGGACCTGCCACGCCACCGGTGCGCTGGGCGTCGCCCCGGCCGTACCGCCGGCCCTTCCGCCCGTGGACGCGGCCTGGCCCCCGGCCTCCGCCGCGGTCCTCGACACCGACGGCTTCTACCGGCGGATCGCCGAGGCCGGGTTCGGCTACGGACCGGTCTTCCAGGGGCTCGCCGCCGCCTGGGAGGACGGCGACACGCTGTACGCCGAGGTCGCCCTGCCCGCGGGGACCTCCCCGGGCTCGTACGGCGTCCACCCCGGCCTGCTCGACTCCGCGCTGCACCCGATCGCCCTGGCCGCGACCGGTGCCGAGACGGACGGCACACTGCATGTGCCGTTCTCCTGGAGCGGCGTGACGCTCCACGCGTCCGGCGCGCACACCCTGCGGGTCCGGCTCGTGCGCTCCACGCCGGAGACAGTCGCGCTGACCGTCACGGACCCGTCCGGCGCGCCGGTGCTGACCGTCGACTCCCTCGCCATGCGTGGGGTCCGTGCCGAGCAGCTCGAAGCCGCCAGGCCCGACCGCGACGGTGCGCTGCACGAGGTCGCCTGGCGCGCGGTACCCGCGCCGCCACGCGCCAACTCGCGCCCCGACGGGGTCGGCTGGGCCGTGGTGGGCGACACCCGTGACCCGCGAGTCGCCGCCGTGCTGGCATCGCTCGGTGCGGCCGCCGAGTCGTACCCGGACGCCGAAGCGCTGCGCGCCTCGCTGCGGGCCGGCGCGGCCCGGCCCTCGACGGTCGTCGCCCGCTTCGCCACCGGGGCCGCCGAAGACGGCGCCGACCCGGTCGCGGCGGCTCACACCGAGACACGCCATGCCATGCACCTGCTCCAGGCCGTCCTGGCCGACGGGGCACCGGACTCCCGGCTGGTGATCCTCACCGAGAACGCGAGGTACACCGGAACCGGCGACGCGGCGGCCGACATGGCCGGTGCGGCGGTCTGGGGCCTGATCCGTTCGGCCCAGTCCGAGCACCCGGACCGGTTCACGCTCCTCGACATCGACGGTTCGCGGGCCTCCGACGAGGCCGTCGTCGCGGCACTCTCCGTCGGTGAGCCCCAACTGGCCGTACGCGAGGGCCGGTTCTTCGTTCCCCGCCTCGCCCGTCTGACCCCGGGCGCGATTCCCGCCACGTTCGACGCGCGGCGCACGGTGCTCATCACCGGCGGCACCGGCGCACTGGGCTCCATTCTCGCGCGCCACCTGGTCACCCGGCACGGCGTCAGGAAGCTGCTGCTGACCAGCAGGAGCGGCCGTACGGCGGACAGCACCGTCGTCGCGGAACTCGCCGAACTCGGCGCCGAGGTCACCGTCGCGGCCTGCGACGTCACCGACCGGCTGTCGCTGGAGACCCTGCTCGCGGGCCTGCCGACGGAGCATCCGCTCGGCGCGGTCGTGCACTGCGCGGGCGTCCTGGACGACGGTGTGGTCACGGAGCTGACCGAGGACCGGCTGGACGCGGTGCTCCGCCCGAAGGTGGACGGCGCGTGGAACCTGCACCAGGTGACCCGTGACATGGGCCTGGACCTGGACGCCTTCGTGCTGTTCTCGTCCGTGGTCGGTGTCCTCGGCTCGCCCGGACAGGCCAACTACGCCGCCGCCAACTCCTTCCTCGACGAACTCGCCGAGCACCGCCGTACGGCCGGGCTCCCCGCGAAGTCCCTCGCCTGGGGCCTGTGGGAGAGCGGCATGGCCGACACCCTCGACGAGCAGGACCGGGCCCGGATGAGCCGCGGCGGACTGTCGCCGATGCCCACCGAGCGGGCGCTCGCGCTCTTCGACTCGGCACTCGCGACGGCGCGGGCGGTGCTCGTGCCCGCCGGGGTCGATGTCTCCCACGCGCGCACGCAGCGGGCGTCGATGCTCTCCCCGCTGCTCGCCGAACTGCTCCCGGCCCAGGCGGCGCCCGCCGAACGCGGCGGTGAAGCCGTCGACGAGTCCTCGCTGCGCCAGCAGCTGGCCCTCCTGCCCGAGCCGGAACAGCGCGAACTCCTCCTGGAGGTCCTGCGCAAGCATGTCGCGGCGGTTCTGGGCCACAGCTCTCCGCTCGCCATCGACCCCGAGAGCTCGTTCAAGGACCTCGGTTTCGACTCGCTCGCCGGCATCGAACTCCTCATGGTGCTGGGCGAGTCCATGGGGCTGCACCTGCCGTCCACGATGCTGTTCGACCACCCGACGCCCGAGTTGCTGATCACCCACCTCAGGGACGAACTGGTCGACGACGAGGCCGTACCGGTCACCGCCGTGGACACCGCGGCCGTCGCCGTGGCACCACGCGACGACGACGAACCCATCGCCGTGATCGGCATGGGGTGCCGCTACCCGGGTGGCGCCACCACGCCGGACGAGCTGTGGCGACTGGTCACCGAGGGGGTGGACGCCATCGGCTCCTTCCCCACCAACCGCGGCTGGGATCTGGAGGAGCTGTTCGATCCCGACCCCGACATGCGCGGGAAGACCTATGCCCGCAAGGGCGGGTTCCTCTACGACGCCGACCGTTTCGACCCCGAGTTCTTCGGCATCAGCCCCCGCGAGGCCCTGGCCCTCGACCCCCAGCAGCGACTCCTCCTGGAGACCACCTGGGAGACGTTCGAGAACGCGGGCATCCGCCCCGACACCCTGCGCGGCAAGCCCGTCGGCGTCTTCGCCGGCGTCGTCACCCAGGAGTACGGCTCCCTCGTCCACCGGGGCACCGAGCCGGTCGACGGCTTCCTCCTGACGGGTACGACGGCGAGTGTCGCCTCCGGGCGACTGGCCTACACGCTGGGTCTTGAGGGCCCGGCGGTCACCGTCGACACCGCGTGCTCCTCCTCGCTGGTCGCGATGCACCTGGCCTGCCAGTCGCTGCGGAACAACGAGTCCTCGATGGCCCTGGCCGGTGGCGCCACGGTGATGGCCAACCCCGGAATGTTCCTGGAGTTCAGCCGCCAGCGCGGTCTGGCTCCCGACGGCCGGTGCAAGTCGTTCGCCGGTGGCGCCGACGGCACCATCTGGGCCGAGGGCGCGGGCATGGTCCTCCTGGAGCGTCTGTCCGACGCCAAGGCCAACGGACACACCATTCTCGCCGTGATCCGCGGCTCGGCCGTCAACCAGGACGGCGCCAGCAACGGGCTGACCGCTCCGAACGGACCCTCCCAGCAGCGGGTCATCAACGCCGCTCTGGCCGGCGCGGGCCTCACCTCCGACCAGGTCGACGCGGTCGAAGGACACGGCACCGGAACCCCGTTGGGCGACCCGATCGAGGCCCAGGCGCTCCTGGCGACGTACGGCCAGGGCCGTGAAGCCGACCAGCCGCTGTGGCTCGGATCGTTCAAGTCCAACATCGGACACGCGCAGGCCGCCGCCGGTATCGGCGGAGTGATCAAGATGATCCAGGCCATGCGCCACGGCACTCTCCCCCGGACCCTGCACGTCGACGAGCCCAGCCCGCACATCAACTGGGCCTCGGGCAACGTGCGGCTCCTCACCGAGGAGCGCGCCTGGCCGGAGACCGACCACCCGCGCCGCTCCGCCGTCTCCTCCTTCGGCATCAGCGGCACCAACGCCCATGTCATCCTCGAACAGGCCCCCACCACGCCGGAGCCCGCCGAGGACGACCACGAGCAGGACGCGCCGCAGGCGACCCTGGTCCCGTGGGTCCTGTCCGGCAAGACGGAACAGGCCCTCCGCGACCAGGCCCAGCAGCTGCGCGCGTACCTCGAACTCAACCCCGGGCTGCGCACGGACCGAGTCGCTCACGCGCTCGCCACCACCCGCGCCCAGTTCCAGTACCGGGCCGTGGTGCTCGGCACCGACCACCAGGCGTTCGACCGTGCCCTGGGCACGCTCACCCTCGGCGAGCCGTCCCCGGCGCTGGTACGCGGGATGCCGCACCCCGGCAAGACCGCCTTCATGTTCACCGGACAGGGCGCGCAGCGGGCCGGCATGGGCCGCGAGCTCTACGACGCCTACCCGGTCTTCCGGGACAGCTTCGACGAGGTCTGCGCGACCCTCGACCGGCACCTGAACGCCGAACAGCCGGTCAAGGACGTCGTCTTCGCCGACGACGCCACCCTGCTCAACCAGACCCGGTACACCCAGGCGGCTCTCTTCGCGATCGAGACCTCGCTCTACCGGCTGGTCGAATCGTTCGGGATCACTCCGCACTATCTGACCGGACACTCGATCGGTGAGATCACGGCCGCCCACGTGGCCGGGATCTTCACCCTCGACGACGCCTGCCGCCTGGTCGCCGCGCGCGGCTCACTGATGCAGGCCCTGCCCGCCAACGGCGTCATGATCTCGCTGCGGGCCACCGAGGAGCAGATCGTCCCGCTCCTCGAAGGCCACGAGCACCACGTCAGCGTCGCGGCGGTCAACGGACCCCACTCGATCGTCATCTCGGGCGACGAGGAAGCCACCACCGCCATCGCGGAAGCCCTCGCCGAGACGGGCGTCAAGACGCGGCGCCTGACGGTCTCCCACGCGTTCCACTCGCCCCACATGGACCCCATGCTGGACGAGTTCGAACTCGTGGCCGGGGAGCTGATCTACCACGCCCCGACGATCCCGATCGTCTCCAACCTCACCGGCCAACTCGCCGACCACTACATCACCACCCCGCAGTACTGGGTCCAGCACGTCCGGGAGGCCGTCCGCTTCTCCGACGGCATCACCACCCTCGACCGGCTCGGCACCCGGCACTACCTCGAACTCGGACCCGATCCCGTCCTGACCACCATGGCGCAGGACAGCGTGGCCGATGACAGCGACGCCACCCTCGTCGCCACCCTGTACCGCGACCGGGACGAGAACCACAGCTTCCTCACCGCCCTGGCCACGGCGCACGCCCATGGCATCCAGGTCGGCTGGACCCCCGTCGTCGGTGAGACCTCGGTCCCCGCCCTCGGCCTCCCCACCTACCCCTTCCAGCGCCAGCACTACTGGCTGGAGGCGGCGAAGCCCACCTCGGGTGCCGACGGTCTGGGACTGACGGCGACCGACCATCCGGTGCTGACCACCTTGGCCGAACTCCCGGACGGGGGCGGGCACCTGTTCACCGGCCGCGTCTCCGGGAACGACCCGGACTGGGTGGCCGAGCACATCATCTTCGGGACGATGATCGTTCCGGGTGTGGCCTTCGTCGACCTCCTGCTCCACGCGGCACGCCATGTGGACTGCGAGCACATCGAGGAACTCACCCACCACGTGTTCCTCGCCGTGCCGGAGCGCGCCGCCCTCCAGCTGCGGCTCCTGATCGAGCCGGCGGACAGCTCCGGAAGCCGGGCCTTCGCCTTCTACTCCCGGCCGGAGGACGTCCCGGTCGAGACCGACTGGACCCTCCACGCCACGGGCGCGCTGGGAGCCGAACGCAGGGAAGTCCCCGCGGGCGCCGACTCGCTCAGGAACGAGGTCTGGCCGCCTGACATCTCGGACACCATGGACGTGGCGGAGTTCTACCGCCGGGTCACGGACGGTGGCTTCGGCTACGGACCGCTGTTCCGAGGACTCAGGAAGGCCTGGCAGGACGGCAACACCACGTACGCGGAAGTCTCGCTTCCCGCGGGCTCGGACCCCGGCGACTACGGCATCCACCCCGGTCTGCTCGACTCGGCTCTCCAGCCGGCCGCGCTGATCATGGGAGAGACCGAGGCGGCCGACTCGATCCGGGTGCCGTTCTCCTGGGCCGGTGTGTCCCTCCACGCGACGGGGGCCAGCTCACTGCGGATCCGCCACACGTGGACCACACCGGACACCGCGTCGCTGGTCATCGCCGACCAGACGGGGACACCGGTCATGACGATCGACTCCCTCGCCATGCGGACGGTCGGCGCCGACCAACTCGCCGCCACCCGTGCGGCGGACGCCGGAGAGCTGTACAAGGTCGACTGGGTCGACGTCCAGACCGTGGAGGACAAGACCCAGGGCGCGGGCACCGCCAAGTGGGCGGTGGTCGCCGACCCGGGGAACACCCAGGTCGCCGCGGCACTCTCCCCGCTCGGCGCCGCGGTCGAGGTGGAGCCGGACGCGGTGACGCTCCCGACGACACCGGGGGACGACACCACCAGGCCGGACGTGGTCTTCACCTGGTGCGTCTCCGAGCCCGGCACCGACCCGGCACAGGCCGCGCGCTCCTTCACGCACCGCGTGCTCGGTCTCGTCCAGGCGGTCCTCGCCGACGATCGGCCGGACTCCCGCCTGGTGATCCTCACCAAGGGCGCGATGTCCGCCGGTAGCGGCGGCGGCGCGGCCGACCTGGCCGGAGCCGCGGTCTGGGGTCTGATCCGCACCGCTCAGACCGAACACCCCGATCGATTCACCCTGCTCGACCTCGACGGTTCGGACGCGTCGCTGCGGGCCGTGGGCGCCGCCCTGAACACCGGCGAACCCCAACTCGCCGTTCGTGACGGCCGGCTCCTCGCACCGCGCCTCGCCCGTATCGGCACCGCCGACTCGGAGCCGACCGCCGCACCGGCGTCGTTCGACCCGGACAAGACGGTGCTCATCACCGGCGGCACCGGCGCCCTGGGCACGCTCCTCGCCCGTCACCTGGTCACCGGCCACGGTGTGAAGAAGCTGCTCCTGACCAGCCGGCGCGGCCGTCCGGCAGGCAGCACCATCACCGCGGAACTCGCCGAACTCGGCGCCGAGGTCACCATCGCGGCCTGCGACGCGGCGGACCGGGAGTCGCTGGAAGCCCTGCTCGCGAGCCTGCCGGACGAGCATCCGCTCGGCGCGGTGGTGCACTGCGCGGGAACGCTCGACGACGGCATCGTCACGGCACTGACACCTGAGCGGTTCGACGAGGTGCTCCGCCCGAAGGTGGACGGCGCGTGGAACCTGCACGAGCTGACCCGCGACCTGGACCTGGACGTCTTCGTGACGTTCTCGTCCGTGGTCGGTGTCCTCGGCTCGCCGGGACAGTCCAACTACGCCGCCGCGAACGTCTTCCTCGACGAGCTGGCGGAACACCGCCGTACCGCCGGACTGCCCGCCAAGTCCCTCGCCTGGGGACTGTGGGAGAGCGGCATGGCCGACACCCTCGACGAGCAGGACCAGGCGCGGATGAACCGCGGCGGCCTGCTGCCGATGCCCGCCGACCAGGCACTCGGGCACTTCGACTCGGCGCTCGAGACGGACCGGACCGTCGTGGTCCCGGCCAAGCTCGACCTCGCCGGGCTCCGTGCCCGTGCCGCGACGGTCCCGGTGGCGCCGATCTTCCGTGGGCTGGTCCGTACGCCGCTGCGCAGCGCCGCCCAAGCGGGTGGCGCGGGAGCGGAGGTCGGAGCCCTGGGGCAGTCGATCGCGGGCCGCCCGGAGGCCGAGCAGGACCAGATCATCCTGGACTTCCTGCGCAATCACGTGGCCACCGTCCTCGGACACGGCTCGGCGAACGCGATCGACCCCGCGCACTCCTTCAAGGAGCTGGGCTTCGACTCGCTCAGCTCGGTGGAACTGCGCAACTCGCTCAACAAGGCGTCCGGGATGCGACTCCCGTCCACCCTGTTGTTCGACTACCCCACCCCCTCGGTACTGGCCGGCTACATCCGCAACCAACTGGCGGGCACCAAGCAGGCGGAGGCAGGCGCGCAGGTGGCCCGCCGCACCGTTCGCCCGGCGTCGTCGCGGAGCGACGCGGCCGACCCGATCGTGATCGTGGGCATGGGGTGCCGCTTCCCCGGTGGCGCCGACACGCCCGAGGCGCTGTGGAAGCTGGTCGCGGACGAGCGTGACGCGGTGGGGGCCTTCCCCGACAACCGCGGCTGGGACATCGAGAACCTCTTCGACGACGACCCCGACGTACGGGGGAAGTCGTACGCCAGTGAGGGCGGGTTCCTCTACGAGGCCGACCGTTTCGACCCCGAGTTCTTCGGCATCAGCCCCCGCGAGGCCCTGGCGCTCGACCCCCAGCAGCGACTGCTGCTCGAAACCACCTGGGAAGCGTTCGAGAACGCGGGCATCCGCCCCGACACCCTGCGCGGCAAGCCCGTCGGCGTCTTCGCCGGCGTCGCGGCCGGGGAGTACGTCTCGCTCACCCACCACGGCGGCGAGCCCGTCGAGGGTTACCTGCTGACGGGTACGACGGCGAGTGTCGCCTCCGGGCGCATCTCGTACACGCTGGGTCTTGAGGGCCCGGCGGTCACCGTCGACACGGCCTGCTCGTCGTCGCTCGTCGCGATGCACCTGGCGTGCCAGTCACTGCGGAACAACGAGTCCACGATGGCCCTGGCCGGTGGCGCCACGATCATGTCCAACGCGGGCATGTTCATGGAGTTCAGCCGCCAGCGCGGTCTGGCTCCCGACAGCCGCGCCAAGTCCTACGCGGGCGCCGCCGACGGCACCATCTGGGCCGAGGGCGCGGGCATGGTCCTGCTGGAGCGTCTGTCCGACGCCAAGGCCAACGGACACACGGTCCTGGCCGTCATCCGCGGCTCGGCCGTCAACCAGGACGGCGCCAGCAACGGACTCACCGCCCCCAACGGGCCCTCGCAGCAGCGGGTCATCAACACGGCGCTCGCCAGCGCGGGGCTCACCCCCGACCAGGTCGACGCCGTCGAAGGACACGGCACCGGAACGCCGCTGGGTGACCCGATCGAGGCCCAGGCGCTGCTCTCCACCTACGGGCAGAACCGTGAAGAGCCGCTGTGGCTCGGATCGTTCAAGTCCAACATCGGGCACGCGCAGGCCGCCGCCGGCGTCGGCGGGGTCATCAAGATGATCCAGGCCATGCGCCACGGCACCCTGCCCCGGACGCTCCACGTCGACGAGCCCAGCCCGAACATCGACTGGGAGTCCGGCAATGTGCAGCTCCTGACCGAGGCCCGTGCCTGGCCGGAGACCGACCACCCGCGCCGCTCCGCCGTCTCGTCCTTCGGCATCAGCGGCACCAACGCCCACCTCATCCTGGAGGAAGCGCCCACTCCCACCCACCCGGAGCCGGCCCCCGAGACCGCACCGCAGGCCGCCACGGTCCCCTGGATACTCTCGGGCAAGAGCGAGCAGGCCGTGCGGGACCAGGCCCAGCGCCTCCTCGACCACGTCTCCGAGTACCCCGAGCTCCAGCCGGTCGACATCGCGTACTCGCTGGCCACCGCCCGTACCTCCTTCGAGCACCAGGCCGTCGCGATCGGAGCCACCCATGACGAACTCGTCGACCACCTCCGCTCGCTGACCCAGGACCCCGGCACCGCCTTCCTGCACGGCCAGTCCCACTCCAAGAAGGTGGCCCTCCTCTTCACCGGTCAGGGATCCCAGCACCCGGGCATGGGCCGTCAGCTCTACGACACGCACCCCGTCTACCGGGACGCGTTCGACGAGGTGACCGCCGTCCTGGACCAGCACCTCCAGGCCGAACAGCCGGTCAGGGACGTCGTCTTCGCCGACGACGCCACCCTGCTCAACCAGACCCGCTACACCCAGCCCGCCATCTTCGCCCTCCAGGTCGCCCTCACCCGGCTCCTCGTCGACGAGTTCGGCGTCTCCCCCACCCATCTCATCGGCCACTCGATCGGCGAGATCGCGGCGGCCCACACGGCGGGGATCCTCACCCTCGACGACGCCTGCCGGCTGGTCGCCACCCGCGGCACGCTCATGCAGGCCCTCCCCGCCACCGGCGCCATGATGGCCGTCGAGGCGACCGAGGAAGAGGTGCTCCCGCACCTCACCGAGCGGGTCGGTATCGCCGCGGTCAACGGCCCGCGTTCGGTGGTCGTCTCCGGCGACGAAGCCGATGTCATCGCCATCGGCGAGGAGTTCACCGGTCAGGGACGACGCATCCGGCGTCTCACCGTCAGCCACGGCTTCCACTCCCACCACATGGACCCGATGTTGGGCGAGCTCCACGCGGTGGCCGACACGCTGACCTACCACGTGCCACGCACCCCGCTCGTCTCCACCGTCACCGGCCGCCTGGCCGGCTCCGAGATCACCAACGCCACCTACTGGAGCGATCACGCCCGCAACGCCACCCGCTTCCACGACGGCCTCAACACGCTCCACGAGCAGGGCGTCACCACGTACATCGAGGTCGGCCCCGACGCCGTACTCGCCGCGCTGACCCGTGAGGCGCTGCCCGACGCCACCGCCGTACCGCTGATCCGGGCCAAGCTCTCCGAGCCGGCCACTCTGCTCGACGGGCTCGTCCGGGCCCACGTGTCCGGCGCCACGGTCGACTGGGCAGGGTTCCTCGCCCGACGCGGGGGCAGGAGCGTCGACCTTCCCACGTACGCCTTCCAGCGTCGCCGCCACTGGCTGGAGACCGCCGACCCCGTCGGTACGGCCGCCGGCCTCGGCCTGGAGTCCGCCTCCCACCCGCTGCTGGCCACGACCACCGAACTCCCGGACGGAACCGCCCTGTTCACGGGGCGGGTAACGCTGGCCGACCACCCGTGGCTCAGCGACCACACCGTCATGGGAACGGTCATCCTCCCGGGCACGGCCTTCGTGGAGCTCGCGCTCCACGCGGCCGAGACGGTGGGTCTCGACGAGATAGCGGAACTCGTCCTGCACGCTCCGGTCACCTTCGGATCCCAGTCCGCGGCCCTTCTCCAGGTGATCGTCGGACCTGACGACCCGTCGGCGGGCCGGACGCTCACCATCAGGTCCCGTTCGGAAGAGGACCAGTCCTGGACCGAGAACGCGACCGGCACGCTCGGCGCCCTGGTGGGGGTCTCCTGACCCCGGCCGGCCGCGCGAGGCCCTGACAAAGCGCCGAAGGCCGCCCGCACCCTCTCAGTGGAGGGTGCGGGCGGCCTTCGGCGTTCGGCGTTGTCGGGGGTTGTCGGGGGTTGTCGGGGGTTCGGCCACCGGCGCTGGGCGCCCGGTCTCGCGGGCCCGCGGCCCGGGCTCTCGGCCCGGGCCGAGAGCCCGACCGGGCCCCGTGAACAGCCGCGGCCGTCCA
>NZ_JARJHW010000060.1:0-37731 GCF_040560175.1 Streptomyces panacea | reverse complement strand
ACAGGTCCGGGGCGGTCGTACGGCTGCCGGGCGGCGGGCGCCTCGTACTGGAGGAGCCGCTGGACCCGGTGGGCACCCGGCTGTGGTGGGCGCGGGTGGCCGGCGGGGACGTGGCGGGGCTGCTGCGGCGCCACGGCCGGCCCATCCGCTACGGGTACACGGAGCGGGACCAGCCGCTCTCGGCGTACCAGACGGTCTTCGCGCTCCCCTCCCCCGACGGGTCGGGCTCGGCGGAGATGCCGAGCGCGGGCCGGCCGTTCACCGCCCGGCTGGTGGCGGAGCTGGTGAGCCGGGGCGTGCAGTTCGCGCCGATCAGGCTGGACACGGGGGTGGCGTCGGCGGAGGCGCACGAGCCGCCGTACCCGGAGCGCTTCGAGGTGCCGGCGGCGACGGCCCGGCTGGTGAACGCCGCGAAGGCCGGCCCCGGCGGCGGGCGGATCGTCGCCGTCGGGACGACGGCCGTACGGGCGCTGGAGTCGGCGGCCGGTCCCGGCGGGACCGTGCGGGCGGCGTCGGGCTGGACGGATCTGGTGGTCACGCCGCGGCGCGGGGTGCGCGTCGTCGACGGGCTGCTGACCGGGCTGCACGAGCCCGAGGCCTCGCACCTGCTGATGCTGGAGGCCATCGCCGGACGACAGGCGCTGGAGTGCGCCTACACCGAGGCGCTACGGCATCTCTACCTCTGGCACGAGTTCGGCGACGTCCACCTCGTCCTCCCGGACGAGACCGCTCACTCTCCGAGTTGCGCCAGCAACTTCTGGTGAGAACAGCCCGGGCCAATGTGACGCCGCACATAGGACCCAGATCACTTACGAAGGTACGTAGTGGACATATCGACCGGCATAAATGGGGCGTGAGCGGGTAGCGAGGTGTCTCTTTTGCACCTCTTTCAACTACCACGGGTCGTACATCCCACCTTTGCCACATGTTTTTGCTGCCGCTAAGAATTGCATCCGTCGCCGCCGAAGAAAGGCACCTGGCCGACCGGCCTCCGCGACTCCCGCTATTCGAAGAGGTATGTCGTATGACCGCGTCCAGCACCCCTGGCAACCGTCTGAACAAGAGCCACAAGCTCTCGATCGCCGGCGTGACAGTCGTCGCCGCCGCGGCCGTCTCTCTCTCCTTGGTCCCGGGCAACACATCCGCCGAAGCCGAGGGCAAGGGCAAGGCCGTAGCCGGCTCCGTGTCCACCGCGCCGATGGCGTGGAGCGCCTCGAGCAACGGCGGCCAGGCCTCATCCGTGCACGAGAGCCTGACCAAGCAGCACAGCATCGCCGACCGCGTCGCGGAGATTCACGCGAAACAGCAGTCGACGGCGAAGGCGAAGGCCGCCAAGGCCGACGCCAAGGAAACGGCCGCGGCGAAGGCGAAGAAGCGCGCCGCCGAGAAGGCGAAGGCCAACCGCTCCGCCGACCGCAAGCCCACCTACGCGAACAACCTGAACGGATGGATCAAGGAAGCCCTGTCCATCATGAAGAAGGAGAAGATCCCCGGCACGTACGAGGGTCTGCACCGCAACATCATCCGTGAGTCCAGCGGTGACCCGCGTGCGATCAACAACTGGGACATCAACGCCAAGAACGGCGTCCCGTCGATCGGCCTGCTCCAGGTGATCAAGCCGACCTTCGACACGTACCACGTCAAGGGCACGCCCGACAGCCAGTACCACCCCGTCGCCAACATCGTGGCCGCGGCCAACTACGCCGCCGACCGCTACGGCACGATCGACAACGTCGACAGCGCGTACTGAGCCGCTGCCGCCGTACGACAGGCCGTAGGCCCCCGCACGACACGCACAGACGCCGGTGGGCGGCACCCCTTCACGGGGTGCCGCCCACCGGCGGCTTGCGTGTCCGACCTCGTCCGTCCGCGTTCTTCCGCGTTACTTGCGCATGACCTCCGGCTCGTGGCGGCGCAGCAACCGCGCCACCACGACCCCGCACGCGACTCCGATGAGCAGCAGAATCGTCAGGTTGAAGCCCCACTGCGCCACCGAGTGGTCCCAGAGCGGGTCCAGGTCGTTGGGGCTCTTGGGCTCCCACGGCGGCATCAGATGCGCCAGGTCGAGGGTCGAGCCGGCGCCGGCGATCGCCCAGCGCGAGGGCATCAGCCAGGCGAACTGCTCCAGGCCGGGCGAACCGTAGACCTGGAAGAGCGTGCCGGTGAAGACGACCTGGACGATCGCGAACATGACCAGCAGCGGCATGGTCTTCTCGGAGGTCTTCACCAGCGAGGAGATCACCAGACCGAACATCATCGACGTGAAGCCCAGCGCGATGATCACGACGCACATCTCGACGGCCGGCGGCATGAGCAGGCCCTCGTCGGGCAGCGCGCGCGGCGCGAAGCCGATCCCGCAGAGGATCACACCCTGGAACGCCGTGATCACCCCGAGCACGATGACCTTGGACATCAGATACGCCGAGCGGGAGAGGCCGGTGGCCCGTTCCCGTTCGTAGATGACCCGTTCCTTGATCAGTTCCCGGACGGAGTTCGCCGACCCCGAGAAGCACATGCCGACCGCGAGGACCAGCAGGATCGTCCCGGCCTTGCCGTTGAACCTGGCGGGCGCCTCGGGCGGTCCCAGACCGTACTCGGCCGGGATCACGACGCTCACCACGCCGATGACGGCGGGCAATATCACCATCAGGGCGAGGAAACCGCGGTCGGAGGCGAGCACCGAGGTGTAGCGGCGGATCAGCGTCCACAGCTGGGAGCCCCAGCTCTGGGGCTTCGGCGGGCGCATCTGCTGCGGCGACGGCATGTGGACCGACTGCGCGGCGACGGCGTCGATGTCGGCGGCGTACATCTGGTAGTGCTGCGAGCCGCGCCAGCGGCCCGCCCAGTCGTAGTCGCGGTAGTTCTCGAAGGCCGAGAAGACATCGGCCCAGGTGGTGTAGCCGAAGAAGTTGAGCGCCTCCTCCGGCGGTCCGAAGTACGCGACCGAGCCGCCGGGCGCCATGACGAGCAGCTTGTCGCAGATCGCCAGCTCGGCCACGGAGTGGGTGACGACCAGGACCGTACGGCCGTCGTCGGCGAGGCCGCGCAGGAGCTGCATGACGTCGCGGTCCATGCCCGGGTCGAGACCGGAGGTCGGCTCGTCCAGGAAGATCAGCGACGGCTTGGTCAGCAGTTCGAGGGCGACGGAGACGCGCTTGCGCTGGCCGCCGGAGAGCGAGGTGACCCGCTTCTCCTTGTGGATGTCGAGCTTCAGCTCGCGCAGCACCTCGTCGATACGGGCCTCGCGCTCGGACTCGGCGGTGTCACCGGGGAACCGGAGCTTGGCCGCGTACTTGAGCGCCTTCCGTACGGTCAGCTCCTTGTGCAGGATGTCGTCCTGCGGGACCAGACCGATGCGCTGGCGCAGCTCGGCGAACTGCTTGTACAGATTCCTGTTGTCGTACAGGACGTCGCCCTCGTTGGCGGGCCGGTAGCCGGTGAGCGCCTTGAGGAGCGTGGACTTGCCGGAGCCCGAGGGGCCGATGACCGCGATGAGCGACTTCTCGGGGACGCCGAAGGAGACGTCCTTGAGGATCTGCTTGCCACCGTCGACCGTCACCGTGAGGTGGCGGGCGGAGAACGAGACCTCACCGGTGTCGACGAACTCTTCCAGCCGGTCTCCGACCAGGCGGAAGGTCGAGTGACCGACGCCCACGATGTCGTTCGGGCCGATGAGCGCCGTACCGGACTTGGTGATCGGCTGACCGTTGACGTACGTGCCGTTGTGGGATCCGAGGTCGCGGATCTGGAAACGGCCGTCGGGCGTCGAGGTGAACTCGGCGTGCAGACGGGAGACCTGGAGGTCGGAGACGACCAGTTCGTTCTCCAGCGCACGGCCGATGCGCATCACCCGGCCGAGAGCCACCTGGTGGAAGGTGGTCGGGCTGCGGTCCCCGTACACCGGCGGCGCCCCCGCCGCGCCACCGATGCCCGAACCGCCATGACCACCGGGACCGCCGGCACCGGGGCCCCCCGGCCCCGCGTGCTGCCGCGGTACGTGACCGTGCTGAGGTTGCTGCTGCTGTGGGGGCGGCTGCTGCTGCTGTTGCTGGGGCGGCCAGCCCTGTTGCTGAGGAGGCTGCTGCTGAGGGGCCCATCCGGGGCTGCCCTGCTGCTGCGGCTGCGCGGGCGCGTGCTGCGGCTGCGGCGCCTGGGCCTGCTGGGGCGGTGTGCCCTGGGCCTGATGGGCACCGGCCGCCGCGCCGTTGAGATTCAGCCGCGGTCCGTCGGTCGCGTTGCCGAGATGTACAGCGGTACCAGGACCGATTTCCATCTGGTGGATCCGCTGGCCCCGCACATAGGTGCCGTTGGTGCTGCCGTGGTCCTCAATCGCCCAACTACGGCCCCCCCAGCTGATGGTGGCGTGACGCCACGAGACCCGGGCGTCATCGATCACCAGGTCGCCCTGCGGATCACGTCCCAGGGTGTATGACCTGGACTGGTCGAGCGTCCAGGTCCTTCCGTTCATTTCAAGTACGAGTTCCGGCACTCCATGCCCCACTGGTTGTCCCCCGGGTTACTCCCCATCACGGGGAGTCTAGGGATGGCGAACATCGTGGGGAACTATTTCAGGCCCGCCCCCTTATACGAAAGTCAGGCCTCGGAGAAGACCGCGAAATCCCCTCCGGGGCGCGTCGAAACGTAAGTGAAGGGGCTCAAATCCCACCAGCGGGGCGCGTCCGGGGTACGCGTTCGGGGACATGTCCGCGGACGCGCCCTCGGACGTGTGTCCGGTACGCGGGACGCCGAGTCGCCCCACGCGTCACGCCCGATACGGTGGTAACACCATGAGCGCATCGCAGCCCCGTCAGACCACTGACGCCGCCCCCACGCTTCTCGTCAAGATCTTCGGGAAGGACCGCCCGGGGATCACCGCCGGCCTCTTCGACACCCTCGCCGCCTACTCCCTCGACGTCATAGACATCGAGCAGGTCGTCACCCGTGGCCGTATCGTCCTGTGCGCGCTCGTCACCGCGCCGGACACCGGCGCCGAGGGCGAGCTGCGCGCGACCGTCCACAGCTGGGCCGAGTCCCTGAAGCTCCAGGCCGAGATCATCTCCGGGACCGGCGACAACAGGCCGCGCGGCAGCGGCCGTTCCCATGTCACCGTGCTCGGACATCCGCTGTCCGCCGAGTCGACGGCGGCCATCGCCGCCCGTATCACCTCGACGGGCGGGAACATCGACCGTATCTTCCGGCTGGCGAAGTACCCGGTCACGGCGGTGGAGTTCGCCGTGTCGGGCACGGAGACCGAACCGCTGCGCACCGCGCTGGCCACCGAGGCCGCCGAGATCGGCGTCGACGTGGCCGTCGTCTCGGCCGGGCTGCACCACCGGGCGCAGCGCCTGGTCGTCATGGACGTCGACTCGACCCTCATCCAGGACGAGGTCATCGAGCTGTTCGCCGCGCACGCGGGCTGCGAGGAGCAGGTCGCCGAGGTGACGGCCAGGGCCATGGCGGGCGAGCTGGACTTCGAGCAGTCGCTGCACGCCCGCGTGGCGCTGCTGGCCGGACTCGACGCGTCGGTGGTGGAGAAGGTACGCACGGAGGTACGGCTCACGCCCGGCGCCCGCACCCTGATCCGTACGCTCAAGCGGCTCGGCTACCAAGTGGGCGTCGTGTCCGGCGGGTTCACCCAGGTGACCGACGGGCTGAAGGACCAGCTCGGGCTGGACTTCGCCTCGGCGAACACGCTGGAGATCGTGGACGGGAAGCTCACCGGGCGCGTCGTGGGCGAGATCGTCGACCGGGCGGGCAAGGCCCGGCTGCTGCGACGGTTCGCCGCGGAGGCCGGGGTGCCGCTGTCCCAGACGGTGGCGATCGGCGACGGGGCCAACGACCTCGACATGCTGAACGCGGCGGGGCTGGGGGTCGCGTTCAACGCCAAGCCGGTGGTGCGCAGGGCCGCGCACACGGCGGTGAACGTGCCGTTCCTGGACACGGTGCTGTATCTGCTGGGGATCACGCGCGAAGAGGTCGAAGAGGTGGAGGCCGCGGAGGCGGAGACGGGACCGGTCGCGGGTCCCTCCGACCGACCCGGCGGCCCTGACGTCCGGCCCGCCCTCTGACGAGCGAGAAGGAAGCCCCGGCACGCACACCGTGCCGGGGCTCTGTCCGTAAGGGAGTTGGGGCGGTCGGGGGTCGTGACTCGCGTCAGTCGTGCGGGGCCCAGTATTCGAGCAGCGTCCCCACGTCGGGCTCCACGGTCTTCCACGAGCCGGTGAAACCGATGACGGCGAACGCCGAGGTCGGGAACGCGCTCGCGGTCAGCCGGCCCAGGGCGTCGCCCTCGGCGCGGGCCGAGAGCGCGTCGGCGAGGGCGTGCATGCCGGGGTTGTGGCCGATCAGGAGGAGGTCGTTCACCTCGTCCGACGTCTCGGTGAGCAGCGCGAGGAGATCGCCGAGCGTGGCGTCGTACAGCCGGTCCTCATAGACGGTCCTGGGCCGGTGCGGCAACTCGTGCACCGCCAGCTTCCAGGTCTCGCGCGTACGGGCCGCCGTCGAACAGAGAGCCAGGTCGACGGCGATACCGGTCTCCGCGAGCCGCCGACCGGCCACCGGGGCGTCCGCGCGGCCTCGCTCGGCGAGCGGCCGCTCGTGGTCGGCCACCTCGGGCCAGTCGGCCTTCGCGTGCCGGAGTAGGACAATCCTGCGGGGTGTTTCGACGCTCATGCATCCCAGCTTCGCATGAAATGCGCCGTCGGGCGCGGGGTGTTGGAGGGGTCGCCCGCGACGGGTGACGCGGTCGGCGACCACGCTACCGGGAGAGGGTCTGCTGAATCTGGATCACCACATGGCCGACGCCGGGCTCACCGGCGGAGGCCGCGGCCTGGCCGGGTCCGGCCATCAGCAGCAGCAGCGCGGCGAACGCGAGGGCCGGGAGCACGACGGCCCACCAGGGGAGACGGATGTCGACGCCGTGGGCGGACGGGCGGTGGGACCGGGTGTGCGTAGGGGCCGGCATGGCCGCCTCCGTAGGTCTGCGGTTGAGGTACCTCAAAACTACGGATCACCGGCCCGGCCTCCCATCCGGAGACCCACCCACTTGACCCTGACCCTGGCCCCCTAGGGGAGGGTGGTGCCAGCACCACCCTCCCTTTTCTTTGGGGGCTCACTCGCCGAAGGCATCGGGGTGCTGAGGGGACGGGGGCGTCAGGGGGAGGCGATCGAGGCGATGACGGCGATCACGACCATGATGCCGATGATCGTGCCGAACATCAGCAGGAGTTTCTTCTGGCCGTTCTGGGGATTCGGATCAAGGACTGGCATGCGCCCAGTTTCTCATCTCAGCACTCGTCCTCGATCGTCCGGTCCCGGCCCGCGAGGACCCCCAGAATGATCTGCGGCACCATCAGCCCGCCCATGAGCGTGATGGGCAGTTCCCAGCCGCCGCTGTGCTGGTAGAGCACGCCCACCAGCAGCGGCCCCGGAATGGAGATCAGATAGCCGGTGCTCTGTGCGAAGGCGGACAGCCGTACGACCCCGGCGCCGGTCCTCGCGCGCATGCCGATCATCGTGAGCGCCAGCGGGAAGGCGCAGTTGGAGATGCCCAGCAGCACCGCCCACACCCAGGCCCCGGCGGCGGGCGCCAGAAAGAGCCCCGCGTAGCCGGTGAGACCGCAGGCGCCCAGGGCGATGACGATCGGGCCCTGGTTCTTCATACGGGTGGCCAGCCGCGGGATCACGAAGGCCAGCGGCACGCCCATCACCATCGTGACGGCGAGCAGCAGTCCCGCCGTACCGGCCGAGACCCCCGCGTCGCGGAAGATCTGCGGCATCCAGCCCATGGTGATGTACGCGCCCGTCGCCTGGAGCCCGAAGAAGCAGCCGAGCGCCCAGGCGGTACGGCTGCGGGCGATCCTCGGTGCCGACGCCGGGACCGGCCCGGGCTCCCGCCGGCGCCCCACGTCGGCCGTGGCCGCCGCGCTCCGCCGGTCGCGTACAAGGAGCGCGGCCCAGGGCAGGACGGCGACGGCGGCGACCACGGCCCACAGACCGAGGCCCAGTCGCCAACTGCCGCCCAGCGCGGCGGTCATGGGCACGGTCGCGGCCGCCGCCACGGCGGTGCCGGCGGACAGCGACATCGAGTAGAGGCCGGTCATGGTGCCGACCCGGTCGGGGAAGTACCGCTTCACGATCACCGGCATCAGCACGTTACTGACGGCTATGCCCATCAGCGCGAGCGCGCTCGCCGCGAGGAAGGCGGCCGTGCCGTGGGTGAAGGGGCGGATCAGCAGACCCGCCGTGATGGCCACCATGCCCGCGCAGACGACGGCGCCGGGCCCGAAGCGGCGGGCGAGGCGCGGGGCCGTGATGCCGAAGACGGCGAAGCAGAGCGCGGGTACGGAGGTGAGGACCCCGGCGACGCTGCCGCTCATATGGAGTCCGACGCGTACGTCTTCGAGGAGCGCGCCGAGGCTGGTGATGGCGGGGCGGAGATTGACGGCGGCGAGGACGAGTCCCACGACGAGAAGCCGGGTCAGCCACCCGGTCGTCCGGGGTGAGGGTGACGGCGCGGGAGGGTCGGCGGGCGGGGGCGCGGCGTGCTCACGGGGCGCGAGTGGGGTCGTGGTCTCGTCAAGCATGGGACCATCATAGAATCATGGGATGATTGGTTGTCCAATCCGCCCGCGGTAATCCGCCGGCGGTAATCTCCCACGACGATCTCCCGACGACAGACTCCCGACGTCCTCCCCGGCACCGAGAACCTGGAGCACCATGGCCCTGACCTCTCCCCGGCGATCCGCGCTCTCCGATCAGGTGATCACCGAGCTGCGGAAACAGATCACGTCGGGCGAATGGCCGGTGGGCTCACGCATCCCCACCGAGCCCGAGCTGGTCGAGCAGCTCAAAGTGGCCCGTAACACCGTCCGCGAGGCCGTCCGCGCGCTGGCACACAACGGGCTCCTGGACATCCGGCAGGGCTCGGGAACCTATGTCATCGCCACGAGCGAGCTGGCCGGTGTGATGCACCGCCGGTTCGCCGACGCCGACGCCCGGCACATCGCGGAGGTGCGCTCCACCCTTGAGGCCTCGGCGGCGCGGCTGGCGGCCGAGCGGCGTACGGAGCGGGACGTACGGCAGCTGGAGACGCTGCTGGCGCGCCGCGAGGAGGCGTGGGCGGGCGGGGACGCCGAGCTGTTCGTGGCCGCGGACGCGACGCTGCACCTGGCGGTGGTCGCGGCCTCGCACAACGAGGTGCTCACCGCGCTCTACGCGGACCTGAGCGAGCTGCTGCGGGACGGGCTGCGCGCCGATGTGGGGTGTGAGCTGCGGCCGGCGTTCCATCTGGACCACGCGCGGCTGGTGGCGGCGATCGGGGCCGGGGACGCGGAGACGGCGGGCACGGAGGCGGCGAGCCACGCCTTCACCTGCCTCCGCGAGACGGCCTGACGGCGGCCTGGAGGCGACAGCGAGGGGAGGGTCCGGTCAGGGCGTGACGCGCTCGTGGCTGACCCAGGCCGATTCGACTTCCTTCCAGCAGCGCCCGGCGAGCCGGGCGTAACCGGCGGCCCCTGCCTCGGCGGGGGCGCTGTCGGAGTCGACGTCCCACCAGCGCGCGCACTCGATGTGCAGCTGGACGCGGTCGGTCCCGGGGTACGGGTTGTGGCAGAACACGGTCACCAGGGAGCCCTCGGTCGTCGTACGGCAGGAGGCTCCGAACGGGTCGCGCTCACGTTCGCCGCCGTCATCGTCACTGTCGGCGTCCGCCGCCACCCGATCGGCGCCGGTCACGCCCGCCGCCGAGGTCCCGGCCACCGGGGGCGGCGACTCGTCCCGTACGACGGCGGTGACGGCGAGGCCCACCACGATCAGCACCGCGACCGTCAGTGAGGCAGCCGCCTTGCGTGCTCTCCGGTACACAGCGACACCTCCTCCCCGATCAGTGTGCGGGGATTCGTCGCGCTTCTCGACTCGGACGGACACGGACGGTGACCGAACGCGATCCGCGACGCGAACGCACGAAGCCGCGTGACCACCGGACGGCGGTCACGCGGCTCCAGGTCGTGCGGGTCGTGCGGGTCGTGAATCCTTCGGTCAGGCACCCATCATGTGGACGCCGCCGTCGACGTGCACGATCTCGCCCGTCGTCTTCGGGAAGAAGTCCGACAGCAGCCCGACGACGCCGCGGCCCGTCGGCTCCGGGTCGGACAGGTCCCACCCGATCGGCGCGCGGTGGTTCCACACGTCCGCCAGCTCCTCGAAGCCCGGGATGGACTTGGCGGCCATCGACCTGAGCGGGCCGGCCGAGATGAGGTTGCAGCGGATGTTCTGGGCGCCCAGGTCACGCGCGAGATAGCGGTTGGTGGATTCGAGCGCCGCCTTGGCGATGCCCATCCAGTCGTACTTGGGCCAGGCGAACTGCGCGTCGAAGGTGAGCCCGACGATCGAGCCGCCGCGCTCCATCAGCGGCAGGCAGGCCATGGTCAGCGACTTGAGCGAGTACGCCGAGACATGCACGGCCGTGCCGACGTCCTCCCACTCCGCCTCCAGGAAGTTGAAGACTCCCTGCGGGCCGAAGGCGATCGAGTGCACGACGCCGTCGAGGCTCGCGCCCTCGCCCTGGTGCTCACGGATCCGGTCCGCGAGGGAGTCCAGGTGCTCCTGGTTGGTGACGTCCACCTCGATGACCGGGGCGGGCTTGGGCAGCCTCTTCGCGATGCGCTCCACGAGCGAGAGACGTCCGAAGCCGGTGAGGATGACCTCCGCACCCTCTTCCTGCGCGACCTTGGCCGCGTGGAAGGCGATGGAGGAGTCGGTGAGGACCCCGGTGACGAGAATGCGCTTGCCGGCGAGGATTCCACTCATGTGATCAGTGACCCATGCCCAATCCGCCGTCAACGGGAATGACGGCTCCAGTGATGTACGCGGCGTCGTCCGAGGCAAGGAAACGCACCGTGGCCGCGATCTCCTCGGGCTGGGCGTAACGGCCGAGGGGGACATTGGCGACGATGGTCTTGCGCTGCTCGTCGGTGAGGACCCGGGTCATGTCGGTGTCGACGAAACCGGGCGCGACGACGTTGAACGTGATGTTGCGCGAGCCGAGTTCACGTGCGAGCGAGCGGGCGAAGCCGACCAGCCCGGCCTTGGAGGCCGCGTAGTTGGCCTGCCCGGCCGAGCCGAGGAGCCCGACGACCGAGGAGATCAGCACGACCCGGCCCTTCTTGGCCCGCAGCATGCCGCGGTTGGCGCGCTTGACGACGCGGAAGGTGCCCGTGAGGTTGGTGTCGAGGACGGAGGTGAAGTCCTCCTCGGACATCCGCATCAGCAACTGGTCCTTGGTCACACCGGCGTTGGCGACCAACACCTCCACAGGACCGTGCGTCTCCTCGATCTCCTTGTAGGCCTGCTCCACCTGCTCGGCGTCGGTGATGTCGCACCGGACAGCCAGGCAACCCGACTCCGTCAGGACCTTGGGCGGTTCGCCCGTGCGGTAAGTGATGGCGACCTTGTCGCCGTTGCCTGCGAACGCCAGGGCAATGGCAAGACCGATGCCCCGATTTCCTCCGGTGACGAGAACCGAGCGGCTCAACAGAGCACCTTTCGTAGCTGTCTGGTACTGGCAAAACCTATCGGTCGCGGCGGCGGTCCGTGGACTCGGGCATTGACAGCGCCTCGGTACGGTCGCTGTGGGGTCCCTACATAAACGCGGCGGGACCGCGCTCCGTACCGCATGATTCACTGCGGACACCTTTACCGAGGCGTGTGAAAGGGAGGCCGACGTGCCCCATGAGGTCGATCAGTCGTTTCTGGCACTGCCGCTGAGGGCGCTCGCCGACGCGGCGCTCGCCAGGGCGCGGGCGCTCGGCGCCGATCATGCCGACTTCCGGTTCGAGCGGGTACGGAGCGCGGCCTGGCGGCTGCGGGACGCCAAGCCCGCCGGGTCGTCGGACTCCACCGATGTCGGGTACGCGGTCCGCGTGGTGCACGGCGGCGCGTGGGGGTTCGCGTCCGGGGTCGACCTGACGATGGACGCGGCGGCCAGGGTCGCCGGACAGGCCGTGGCGATGGCCAAGTTGTCGGCGAAGGTGATCGCGGCGGCGGGTTCGGACGAGCGGGTGGAGCTGGCCGACGAGCCGGTGCACGCGGAGAAGACCTGGGTGTCGGCGTACGACATCGACCCGTTCGAGGTACCCGACGAGGACAAGACGGGGCTTCTCGCGGAGTGGAGCGCGCGGCTGCTGCGCGGGGAGGGCGTCGCGCATGTGGACGCCTCGCTGCTGACCGTCCACGAGAACAAGTTCTACGCGGACACGGCGGGCACCGTCACCACGCAGCAGCGCGTCAGGCTGCACCCGCAGCTCTCGGCGGTCGCCGTGGACGGCGAGAGCGGCGAGTTCGACTCGATGCGCACGATCGCCCCGCCGGCCGGCCGGGGCTGGGAGTATCTGACGGGCACCGGCTGGGACTGGGACTCGGAGCTGGAGCGGATCCCGGCGCTGCTCGCCGAGAAGATGCGCGCGCCGGGCGTGGAGGCGGGGACGTACGACCTGGTGGTCGACCCGTCGAACCTCTGGCTGACGATCCACGAGTCGATCGGGCACGCGACGGAGCTGGACCGGGCGCTCGGGTACGAGGCGGCGTACGCCGGGACGTCCTTCGCCACCTTCGACCAGCTGGGGAAGCTGGCGTACGGCTCGTCGATCATGAATGTGACGGGTGACCGGACGGCGGAGCACGGGCTGGCGACGATCGGGTACGACGACGAGGGTGTCGAGGCCCAGTCGTGGGACCTCGTCAAGGACGGCACGCTCGTCGGCTACCAGCTGGACCGGCGGATCGCGAAGCTCACGGGCTTCGACCGCTCCAACGGCTGCGCGTACGGCGACTCCCCTGGCCATGTGCCGGTGCAGCGCATGGCGAACGTGTCGCTGAAACCGGATCCGGGCGGTCTCGGCACGGAGGATCTGATCGGCGGGGTGGAGCGCGGGATCTATGTGGTGGGCGACCGTTCGTGGTCGATCGACATGCAGCGCTACAACTTCCAGTTCACCGGGCAGCGGTTCTTCCGGATCGAGAACGGCAAGCTGGCCGGACAGCTGCGGGACGTCGCCTACCAGGCGACGACGACGGACTTCTGGGGCTCGATGGAGGCGGTCGGCGGACCGCAGACGTATGTGCTCGGCGGCGCCTTCAACTGCGGCAAGGCCCAGCCGGGCCAGGTCGCGGCGGTCTCACACGGCTGCCCGTCGGCCCTGTTCCGCGGTGTGAACATCCTCAACACGACGCAGGAGGCCGGACGATGAGCACGAGCAGCAAGCCGCACGAGATCGTCGAGCGGGCCCTCGAACTGTCGACCGCCGACGGCTGCGTGGTCATCGCCGACGAGCATTCGACCGCCAACCTCCGCTGGGCGGGCAACGCGCTGACGACGAACGGCCTGACCCGGGGCCGTACGCTCACCGTCATCGCGACCGTCGACGGCAAGGAGGGCACCGCCTCCGGTGTGGTGTCGCGATCCGCCGTCACCGCCCACGAGTTGGAGCCGCTGGTGCGCGCCGCCGAGGCCGCCGCCCGTGGCGCGGGCCCCGCCGAGGACGCCCGGCCGCTCGTCGTGGCCGGGCCGGTGTCGGAGGACTTCACCGACGAGCCCGCCGAGACGACGTCGGCTGTCTTCGCGGACTTCGCGCCCGCGCTCGGTGAGTCCTTCGCCCGCGCCAGGGCCGGCGGCCGTGAGCTGTACGGCTTCGCGAACCATGAGCTGACGTCGACGTATCTCGGTACGTCCACGGGTGTACGGCTGCGCCATGACCAGCCCAACGGCACGCTGGAGCTGAACGCCAAGTCCCCCGACCGGTCGCGGTCGGCCTGGGCGGGGCGGGCGACGCGTGACTTCAAGGATGTCGATCCGGCGGCGCTCGACGCGGAGCTGGCGAAGCGCCTGGCCTGGGCGGAGCGCCGGATCGAGCTGCCCGCCGGCCGGTACGAGACGCTGCTGCCGCCCACCGCGGTGGCCGATCTGCTGATCTACCAGCTGTGGTCGTCCTCCGCCCGGGACGCGGCCGAGGGCCGTACGGTCTTCTCCAAGCCCGGCGGCGGCACCCGCGTCGGTGACACCCTCGCCGAGCTGCCGCTGTCCTTGCGCAGCGACCCGAACGAACCGGGCCTGGAATCCGCCCCGTTCGTGATCGCGCACGCGTCGGGCGACGACTCGTCGGTGTTCGACAACGGCCTGCCGCTGACGGCGACCGACTGGATCCGGGACGGGAAGCTGGACCGGCTGATCACCACCCGGCACAGCGCGGAGCTGACCGGGCTGCCGCTCGCGCCGCCGGTCGACAACCTGATCCTCGACGGCGGCGGTGAGCGCTCGCTGGAGGAGATGGTGGCCGGTACCACGCGCGGGCTGCTGCTGACCTGCCTGTGGTACATCCGCGAGGTCGACCCGGCCACGCTGCTGCTGACGGGGCTGACCCGCGACGGCGTCTACCTCGTGGAGAACGGCGAGGTCGTCGGCGAGGTGAACAACTTCCGCTTCAACGAGTCGCCGATCGGCCTGCTGTCGCGGGCGTCGGAGGCCGGCCGGACGGAGAAGACGCTGCCGCGCGAGTGGGGCGACTACTTCACCCGGGCCGCGATGCCCGCGCTGCGGGTGCCGGATTTCAACATGAGTTCGGTCAGCCGGGGCGTATAACCTCGGGGGCGTTCCGTCGTCACGGACGCCGGACGGACCTCATTCACCGAAGGAGACGCGAGAAACGTGACGGATATCGTCGAGGAGCTGCGGTGGCGCGGGCTGATCGCCCTGTCCACCGACGAGGACGCATTGCGCAAGGCGTTCGCGGACGGCCCCGTCACGTTCTATTGCGGCTTCGACCCGACCGCGCCCAGCCTGCACCTGGGGAATCTGGTCCAGATCCTCACCATGCGCCGGATCCAGCTGGCGGGGAACCGTCCGCTGGGTCTGGTCGGCGGGGCCACGGGTCTGATCGGCGACCCCAAGCCGAACTCGGAGCGCACGCTGAACGCGCCCGAGGTCGTCGGCGAGTGGGTGGAGCGGCTGCGCGGGCAGATCGAGCGGTACCTGGACTTCGACGGTCCGCACGCCGCGACCATGGTCAACAACCTGGACTGGACGTCGGGTCTGTCGGCGATCAGCTTCCTGCGCGACATCGGGAAGTACTTCCGGGTCAACAAGATGATCGCGAAGGAGGCGGTCGCGCGGCGGCTGAACTCCGACGCGGGCATCAGCTACACCGAGTTCAGCTACCAGATCCTCCAGGGCATGGACTTCCTGGAGCTGAACCGGCGCTACGGCTGCACGTTGCAGACCGGCGGCAGTGACCAGTGGGGCAACCTCACGGCGGGTACGGACCTGATCCACCGGGTCGAGCCCGACGCGTCGGTGCACGCCCTGGCGACCCCGCTGATCACGAAGGCCGACGGCACCAAGTTCGGCAAGACGGAGTCCGGCACGATCTGGCTGGACGCGGAGCGGACGACACCGTACGCGTTCTACCAGTTCTGGCTGAACGCGGACGACCGGGACGTCTCGAAGTTCCTGCGGATCTTCAGCTTCAAGTCCCGTGCGGAGATCGAGGAGTTGGAGAAGCTGACGGAGGAGCGTCCGCAGGCCCGGGCGGCGCAGCGCGCGCTGGCCGAGGAGCTGACGACGCTGGTCCACGGCGCCGATCAGTGCGCGGGTGTGGTCGCGGCGTCGAAGGCGCTGTTCGGCCAGGGCGAGCTGACCGGGCTGGACGCGGCGACGCTGGCGGCGGCCCTGTCCGAGGTGCCGCACGCGCGGGTGGCGGAGCTGGCGCCGATGGTGGATCTGCTGACCGAGGTCGGGCTGGCGCCGAGCAAGTCGGCGGCCCGGCGGACGGTGAAGGAGGGCGGGGCGTACGTGAACAACGTCAAGGTCACGGACGCCGAAGCGGTACCGGACGCCGGGGAACTGCTGCACGGTCGCTGGCTGGTGCTGCGCCGGGGCAAGAAGAACCTGGCCGCGGTCGAGGTCACGGCGGACGCGGCTTCCTGACCCGGCGCCGGACAGCGGTACGGCCCGGTACGCGCGTGGCGTACCGGGCCGTACCGCTGTCCGCCCGCTATCGGGAGGCGGCCCGTTTCCTGTTGCCCCGGAACGACGACCAGAGCATGTCGCCCACTCCCACGACGATGACGGCGCCGATCAGCTGGAGCACATGCCGTGTCCAGTCGATGCCCTTGGTGTCCTCGACTCCCAGCCAGCCCGCGGCGGCGTTACCGAGGATGCTGCCCAGGATGCCGAAGACGGTCGTCAGCCACAGTGGGATCTGCTGCTTGCCGGGGATGATCGCTTTGGCGATCAGGCCCAGCACCAGGCCCACGATGATTGCCCACAGCCAGCTCATGGTCGCCTCCTCGTGCGGCGCGCTCTGCGCATGTGCGGCCAGTCTGGGTGTGCCCCATGTACGCCGCATGTGGAGCGGGGCCGTACGTGGCCGGGCGGGGACGCGGTCCCCCTCTCGTGGGTGGCGGACGGCGGGCGTAACGTTGAGCGGGTCCGGCGACAGGAGCGGCCGGCGAGGAAATCGGATGGTGGGTCGTGATGCGGAAGCAGCGCAGCGCCGAGGTCTTCCACATCACGGGAGCGAGGCGGGGGCTCGACGAGGACGTGCGCGGCAGACAGCGGCGCTATGTCATCTCCATGCTGGTGCGCACTCTCGGGATCATCCTGGCCGTCGTTCTGTGGAATGTTGAGCGGTATGTGGCGATTGCGGGCCTCGTGCTGGGTATCCTGCTGCCCTACGTGGCCGTCGTGTTCGCCAACGGAGGCCGGGAGAGGCCCCGTTCGCTGCCGTCGACGCATCTCACCCCGGAGGCCCGGCCGATGATCGCTCCCGCCCCCGTGGCGGGTGGAGCGGAATCCGACGCGCGGTCCGCGAACTACGAGCGGCCCGCTCCCCCGCGTGAGCGGGCATGAGCCGGACGGCCTCGAAGCTCAAGAAAAGCTCAGATCAATCATGAAGTTCCGGTGCACCTGACCCCATTCTCCGTGACATACTTTGTAGGCGCTCCGCATCCCCCGTCGGAGCGACGGACCGACGCCGGGCAGCTCCCCCCGTGGCTGCTCGGCGTCGCCTTTTTCGGGGCGTTTTCTCCCGGGATCGGATCGGGGCGTACGCCCCAGGGATCACCGGTTGACGGAGACACCCCGGTCACGCCCTAGGCTGGCGAGCGTGGACCTCTTCGATTTCCCCGGCGCCGCTTCCGGTCCCGACGGACCCGTCTGTTCGGCCAAGGGCTGCCGCGCGGCCGCCGTGTGGGTGCTGGCGTGGAACAACCCCAAGCTGCACACGCCCGAGCGCCGTAAGACCTGGCTGGCCTGCGACGAGCACCGCGAACACCTGTCGTCGTTCCTCGGTGTCCGCGGTTTCCTCAAGGACGTGGTCACCCTGGCCGAGTGGGAGCGGGAGCGCTCAGCCGCCGATGGCTGACATGGGCCGGTCGGGCTGGAGGAACGTCGGGTCGTCCAGGCCGGAGCCCGCCTTCTTGCCCCACATCGCCAGTTTCCAGAGTGTCGCGACGTCGTCGTCCGTGGCGTCCGAGCGCAGGGCCGCGCGCAGGTCGGTCTCCTCGCGGGCGAACAGGCAGCTGCGCACCTGACCGTCGGCGGTGAGCCTGGTGCGGTCGCAGGCCGAGCAGAACGGGCGGGTGACGGAGGCGATGACGCCGACCCGGTGCGGTCCGCCGTCCACGATCCAGCGCTCGGCCGGGGCCGATCCGCGCTCCCCGCCGGCCTCTTCGGTGAGCGTGAAGCGGGTGCTCAGCGACCGGAGGATGTCACCGGCGGTGATCATTCCGTCGCGCTTCCAGCCGTGCTGGGCGTCGAGGGGCATCTGCTCGATGAAGCGCAGCTCGTAGCCGTTGTCGACGGCCCACGCGAGGAGTTCCGGAGCCTCGTCGCCGTTGAGCCCCGGCATCAGCACGGTGTTCACCTTGACGGGGGTCAGTCCGGCCTCGCGCGCGGCGGCCAGGCCGTCGAGCACGTCCTGGTGGCGGTCGCGCCTGGTCAGGGTCTTGAAGACGTCACGGCGCAGGGTGTCGAGGGAGACGTTGACGCGGTCGAGGCCGGCGGTCCTGAGCGCCTCGGCCGTGCGCCGCAGCCCTATGCCGTTGGTCGTCAGCGACATCTTGGGGCGGGGGGTGAGGGCCGCGCACCGCTCGACGATCCCGACGAGACCGGGCCGCAGCAGCGGCTCACCGCCGGTGAAGCGGACGTCGCGGACGCCCAGCCTGGTCACGGCTATCCGTACGAGTCTGACGATCTCGTCGTCGGTGAGGAGGTCGGGCTTCGCGAGCCATTGGAGGCCCTCTTCCGGCATGCAGTACGTGCACCGGAGATTGCACTTGTCGGTGAGCGAGACTCGCAGGTCGGTGGCTACGCGGCCGTAGGTGTCGATGAGCACTGTGAGCCCCCTTGCCTCGTGGTGCGCCTGATACCTCTGGACGTACCCGTGCGCGCCGATCGCCTCGGTGCCCGGCGCGTCCGGTCCTCCGAGCCTACGGCAGTCCTCCGACAACGACGGGGGCCGTTTGCCACGAGGAGCGGCGTGGCCGCGTCGTAGGACTCTACGACGCGGCCACGTCCGAGGCTCTCGTCCGGGAGGACGATCAGTGCGCTCCGGTGCCGGTGAGCGACTTGACCTCCAGCTCGGCGTACTTCTTGACGTCCGGCTCCTCCTTGGAGAGGAGCGATCCCAGCCAGCCGAGCAGGAAGCCCAGCGGGATCGAGATCAGACCCGGGTTCTCCAGCGGGAAGAAGGCGAAGTCGACGTCCGGGAACATCGAGCTGGGCTTGCTGGAGACGACCGGCGAGAACAGCACCAGCAGGACGGACGAGGAGAGACCGCCGTAGATCGACCAGAGCGCGCCCGTTGTCGTGAACCTCTTCCAGAAGAGGCTGTAGAGGAGCGTCGGGAGGTTGGCGGAGGCGGCGACCGCGAAGGCGAGGGCCACCAGACCGGCGACGTTCAGGTCGCGGGCGAGGGCGCCGAGCGCGATGGAGACGACGCCGATGGCGACGGTCGCGTAGCGCGCCGCGCGGACCTCCTCCTTCTCGGTGGCCTTGCCCCGGCGGATGACGTTGGCGTAGATGTCGTGCGCGAACGACGACGAGGACGCCAGCGTCAGACCGGCCACGACCGCGAGGATGGTGGCGAAGGCGACCGCCGAGATGACGGCGAGCAGGATGGCGCCGCCGGTGGAGTCCCCGCCGCCGCCGATCTCCATCGCGAGCAGTGGCGCGGCCGTGTTGCCCGCCGGGTTGGAGCTGACGATCTCGTCCCGGGTGAGCAGCGCCGCGGCGCCGAAGCCCAGGGCGATGGTCATCAGGTAGAAGCCGCCGATGATGCCGATGGCCCAGTTGACGGACTTACGGGCCGCCTTGGCCGTGGGCACCGTGTAGAAGCGGATCAGGATGTGCGGCAGGCCGGCGGTGCCCAGGACGAGCGCGATGCCCAGGGAGATGAAGTCGAGCTTCGAGGTCTCCGTGAGGCCGTACTTGAGTCCCGGCTCCAGGAAGGCCGAGCCGTGGCCGCTGTTGGAGGCTGCGCTGCCGAGCAGGTCGGAGACGTTGAAGTTGAACTTGAGCAGCACCAGGAAGGTGATGAGCAGGGTGCCCGCGATGAGCAGGACGGCCTTGACCATCTGGACCCAGGTGGTGCCCTTCATGCCGCCGATGGTGACGTACACGATCATCAGGATGCCGACCAGGGCGACGATCAGGATCTTGCCCGCGTCGCTGGTGATGCCGAGCAGCAGCGAGACGAGCACGCCCGCGCCGGCCATCTGGGCGAGCAGGTAGAAGATCGAGACGACGATGGTGGAGGCGCCGGCGGCCGTACGGACGGGTCGCTGGCGCATCCGGTAGGCGAGGACATCGCCCATGGTGTAGCGGCCGGAGTTGCGCAGCGGTTCGGCGACCAGCAGCAGCGCGACGAGCCAGGCGACCAGGAAGCCGATGGAGTAGAGGAAGCCGTCGTATCCGAACAGGGCGATGGCGCCCGCGATACCGAGGAAGGAGGCGGCGGACATGTAGTCGCCGGAGACCGCGAGGCCGTTCTGGAAGGCGGTGAACTGCCGTCCGCCCGCGTAGAAGTCGGCGGCGCTCTTGGTCTGCCGGCCGGCCCACACGGTGATGACGAGGGTCGCGACGACGAACAGCGCGAAGAGCGTGATGATCAGCGGGCGGTGTTCGCTGGCGTCGGAGTTGGCGAGATGGATTCCCGCGGCCTCGCTCAGCTGGATGGTCGGGCTCACAGGTCGGCCTCCATACGGGACTTGATCGCCGCGCCCTTGGGGTCGAGCTTCTGCGATGCGAACTTCGCGTAGAACCAGGCGATGAGGAAGGTGGTGAGGAACTGACCGAGGCCGAAGACGAAGGCGACGTTGATGTTGCCGAAGAGCTTGGTGCCCATGAAGCCGCCGGCGTAGTTGGACAGCAGGACGTACAGCAGGTACCAGGCGATGAAGGCGATGGTCAGGGGGAAGGCGAAGGAGCGGTAGGTACGGCGCAGTTCAGCGAACTCGGCGCTCTCCTGGACCGCTACGAACTGTGCTGTCGTGGGCTGGGCGGGGCTGGTGTCCGAATCGCCCTGGGGCGGCGGCGGTCCATCGGTAGCCACGGAATCTCCTCGTGACGCGGGTGCGGTAGGGATGGTCATGGGTGTCCTCACTCGGGGGGTGATGTTGCTCCACCCCCTGACAACGGCACGGAGAGCGCGGCGAAGTGGTTCAACACCGGCGTTTTTCTGACCGAAATCGTTGCTGAGCAGGGATGATCAGAGATAACTTCGCTCGTCATGTACCCGTCCATGCGCAGCGTGCGCAGGGGCGGCCTCACGGATGATGTGGAGAACCCATGGCTCATCTGAGATCCAGACGCCGGCGCGCACTGGTCCTGCCCGTCGGTCTGGCGCTCATCGCCTCGCTCGGCTTCCTGCCGGCCGGGTCCGCCTCGGCGGCACCGGCCGACGTTCCGGTCGCCGTCTCGGTGGACGGCCCGAAGCTGTCGTACGTCGTGAACACCAACGGCGGGCACTCCACCGTCAAATCGGTGAAGAAGGCCATCGCCAAGGCCGGCGGGACCGTCGTGATCGCCTATGACCAGATAGGTGTCATCGTCGTCCACTCGCAGAACCCGGAGTTCGGGAAGACGATCCGCAAGGTCCGGGGCGTGGCATCGGCGGGCGCCACCCGCACGAAGCCGCTGACGGCCCAGACCACCACGGACATCGAGGCCGAGCAGCCGCTGTCCGCCAAGGAGGCCCAGGCCGCCACGGCGAAGGCGTCCGACGACCAGGACGCGCTGGAGCCCCTTCAGTGGGACCTGCCGGCCATCAAGGCCGACCAGGCGCACAAGAAGTCGCTCGGCAGCAGCAAGGTCACGGTCGGTGTGATCGACACGGGTGTCGACGACACCCACCCCGACCTCGCGCCGAACTTCGACCGCCGCGCCTCGGTCAGCTGTGTGGGCGGTACGCCCGACACGGCGGACGGCGCCTGGCGTCCGGGCCCCGGGGAGAGTGACCACGGCACGCACGTCGCGGGCACGATCGCCGCGGCCAAGAACGGTACCGGCGTGACCGGTGTCGCTCCGGGCGTGAAGGTCTCCGGCATCAAGGTGTCGCAGCCCGACGGCTTCTTCTACACGGAGGCTGTCGTCTGCGGCTTCGTCTGGGCCGCCGAGCACGGTGTCGATGTGACGAACAACAGCTATTACACCGACCCGTGGCTGTTCAACTGCGAGGACGACCCGGACCAGAAGGCTCTGGCCGACGCCGTCACCCGGGCCACCCGGTACGCCGAGGGCAAGGGCGTCGTGAATGTCGCCGCCGCCGGCAACTCGGACATGGATCTGGCCGCCGCCGAACTGACGGACGACTCCAGCCCGAACGACACCACCCCGGGTGAGCGCGTGATCGACCCGAACGAGTGCCTGGACATCCCGTCCCAGGTGCCGGGTGTCGTCACGGTCTCCGCCACCGGTGCGAAGAACCTGAAGGCGTCGTACTCCAACTACGGCCTCGGGGTCGTCGACGTCGCCGCTCCCGGTGGCGACCGGACGGCCTACCAGACGCCGGAGGCGCCCGCCGTCAACGGTCTGATCCTGAGCACGCTGCCCGGTGGTGGCTTCGGCTACAAGGGTGGTACGTCGATGGCGTCCCCGCACGCGGCCGGTGTCGCCGCGCTGATCAAGTCGACCCACCCGTACGCCTCGCCGTGGCTGGTCAAGACGTTGCTGAACGTCCAGGCCGACGCGACGTCGTGCACCAACCCGTACGACATCGACGGTGACGGCACCGTCGACGCGGTGTGCGAGGGCGGCAAGAACAAGAACGGCTTCTACGGCGCCGGCACGGTCGACGCCCTGGACGCCGTCCGCCGGTAACGGCGAACGCGTGAGCAGGTGAGCGGGCCGTCCGACCGGGCGGCCCGCTCAGTCGTGTACGGGGCCGGTGCGGGCCTTCAGGACCCCGGCCGTGAGCAGGGCCTGCGCCGCGATGTACGTGAGCATGATCCACAGATCGGCGGCCGGCGGCCGCGGCCATGCGGCGACGCCGGCGGCGATGAGCGTGTCGGAGAACAGGAAGAGCGCGCCGCCCGCGCCGGCGAGCGGGCCGAGGCCGCTCGCCCGACAGGCCATGGCGGCCAGCAGAAGGCTGTACAGGGCGACGGGGACCCGGAGTTCGGCCGGGAGGTCGGGCCGGAGCAGAGCGAGCGTCACGGCGAGCACGAGGCCGTATCCGAGCGCCACGTCCACGCGGGTGCGGCGGCGGCCGAACAGCGCGAGGTAGCAGACGTGTCCGGCGGCGAAGCACCCCATGCCCGCGAGGAACGCCCCGTCGGCCGACGAGAGCAGGAACACGTCGCCGCCCCAGCCGAGGAGCAGCGCGGCGACGAGCAGCCGCGGCCCGCCCCGGGCGGCCACGTACGCGGCGAGCAGCGGCATCAGCAGGGGTTTGGCGAGGAGTTGACCGGTCGCCGCGTCCAGGGCGACGCTCACCAGCTCGGCGGCGGCGGCGAGCGCGAAGGCGGCCAGGAGGGCCGTCGGCAGGGTCGCCGCGCGGGCCACGGGGAGGGCCGCCGGGAGTGGTTTCGCGGGCCGGCCGCTCACTCGGGCTGCCAGCCGGGGCCCCGGAAGACCCGTCCGGCCCGTTCGCGCCAGTCGCGGGCCGCGCGTACGTCGCGTGCGATGGCGGCGTACTCGTGGGTGGCGACCCGCAGCGGGTTGTAGGTCTCTATGTTCTTCGTGAGCCCGAAGACGGGCCGCTCGGTCTCGGCCGCGAAGGAGCCGAAGAGGCGGTCCCAGACGATCAGGATCCCGCCGAAGTTACGGTCCAGATAGCCGCCTTGGGAGGCGTGGTGCACCCGGTGGTGGGAGGGCGTGTTGAGGACGTACTCGAAGGGCCGTGGCAGCTTGTCGATCCGCTCGGTGTGCACCCAGAACTGGTAGACGAGGTTCGCGGACGAGCAGAAGGCGAGTGCCGCGGGGTGGACCCCGAGGAGGATGAACGGGAGGTAGAAGGGCCAGACGGTGAGCGAGGTCCAGGGCTGGCGCAGCGCGGTGCTGAGGTTGAACTTCCGGCTGGAGTGGTGCACCACGTGGCAGGCCCACAGGACCCGGACGACGTGGTGGCCGCGGTGGGACCAGTAGTAGAAGAAGTCCTGCGCGAGCAGCATCAGCGGGATCGTCCACCACAGCACGGGGACACGCAGGGGCGTCAGCTCGTACGCCGCCGTGTAGAGGGCGACGACGGGGATCTTCCACAGGAGGTCGAAGCCGAGGCTGCCGAGGCCCATGGAGAGGCTGGTGGCGGTGTCCCTGCCGGAGTACCCGGCGGCGTCCTCGTCGGGACGGAGTCGGCAACTCACCACCTCGACAAGGGTGAGCAGGACGAACGCGGGGATCGACCACAGCACGACATCGGGCAGGTTCGGCGGCATGTCAGCACCGTAGGGCGGGACGCGGGGCCCCCGCTAGATGTTGTTACCGACAAGTATGTGAGACATTCTGTCAGCGGAATTCGGTGCCTTCCACCAACGGGTGACCGGACGGCCCGTCAGCGCCCGTACCGTGCGGTCGGGCCGACGACCGGTCAGAGGCGCGTCACGGGCTGTCAGTCGTGGCCCGTATTCTCTGTGACCATGCTCGACGACCCTGCGATTTCAGCGATGTGGCCGACCGCGTACCCCCAGGGATACGCGGTCGTCGACGTGGAGACCACCGGACTCGCCCGTGACGACCGGATAGTGTCCGCGGCGGTGTACCGGCTGGACGCGCGGGGCAACGTCGAGGACCACTGGTACACGCTGGTCAACCCCGAGCGGGACCCGGGCCCGGTCTGGATCCACGGTCTGACGACCGAGGTGCTGGCGGGCGCGCCGCTGTTCCGGGAGGTGGCGCACGAGTTCTCGGAGCGGCTCGCGGACCGGGTGCTGGTCGCGCACAACGCGGCCTTCGACTGGTCGATGATCTCGCGGGAGTACGCGCGTGCGCGGACGACCGTGCCCACACGTCAGCGGCTGTGCACCATCGCGCTCGCCAGGGAGCTCCGACTGCCGCTGCCCAACCACAAGTTGGCCACGCTCGCCGAGCACTTCGGCGTCACGCAGCAGCGCGCGCACCACGCGCTGGACGACGCGCGGGTGCTCGCGGAGACGTTCCGGCCGAGCCTGCACGCGGCGGCGCGGGACGGGGTGCGGCTGCCGCTGCTCGAATGCCGGCCGCTGACGGAGTGGTCGGACAGCCCGGTGACGCCGCTGATCGGCCATCAGCCGACGCACCGTCCGGGGACCTGGCGGCCGTCGCGCCGGCTCCCGGCCTGTCCGTATCCGAACCCCGGGCGGTACGAGAGCGACAAACCGCTCGCGCAGGGGATGCGGGTGGCCTTCTCGGGTGACACGTCGGTCGACCGTGAGCTGCTGGAGGACCGGGCCGTCGAGGCGGGGCTGCATGTCGCCACCAGCGTCTCGCGCAAGACGAGCCTGCTCGTGACGAACGATCCCCGGTCGGCGACGTCGAAGACGGTGAAGGCGGCGGAGTACGGCACGCCGGTCGTCGACGAGGCGGCGTTCACCCACCTGCTGCGTGACGTGGCGCCCTCGCCCGTGGCCCTGCCCGCGCCGGTACGCCCGTCGGACGGGTGATTGCGCCGCGACTCGCCCGCCGCCCGCTCGCACACCGCTCCGTCGCGTCCCAACCTGTGGCGCATGGCACGTTGCGAAGTCTGCGGAAACGAATACGGCATGTCCTTCGAGGTGCACGCGCAGGGCGCGGTGCATGTCTTCGACTGCTTCTCCTGCGCCATCCACCGCATGGCGCCCGTCTGTGAACACTGCCGGGTCCAGATCATCGGCCAGGGCGTCGAGGTCGACGGCCAGTGGTTCTGCGGTGCCCACTGCGCCCGCGCGGAGGGGAAGGTGGGCATCGTCGACCGGGTATGAGGGCCCTCGGCCGGGTGCGGGGCCCGACGGCCGGGCGTGAGGCCCGTCCGACGGGCGGGCCGGGGCGCCCGGCCCGGCGGGCGGACCCGCTGCCGAGGGCGCCCGGCCCGCCGGGTACCGTCGAAGGCGTGTACCGCTTCCTCCTGTCGCGGCAGTGGGTGATCCTGACCCTGCTCGCCCTCGTCCTCATCCCCGTGATGATCGAGCTCGGCTTCTGGCAGCTGCACCGGCACGAACACCGGGTGGCGCAGAACGCCCTGATCGCGAACAACCTCAAGGCGAAGCCGGTCCCGGTGACCGAGCTGACCTCCCCCGGCCACACCGTGCCGCGCGCCGACTTCTGGCGGCAGGTCGAGGCCACGGGCAGGTTCGACACGGAGCACGAGGTCGTCGTACGCCGCCGGACCAACACCGACGAGACCGTCGGCTTCCACGTCCTGACCCCGCTCGTCCTCGACGACGGCCGCGCCGTCCTCGTCAACCGGGGCTGGATCCCCTTCGGGGAGGACCAGCGGTCCTTCCCCGACATCCCGGCGGCGCCGAAGGGCGAGGTCACCGTCACCGGCCGCCTCAAGGCCGACGAGACGACCGGCACCAGCGGCATCAAGCGGCTGAGCGACCTCCCCGACCGCCAGGTCATGCTGATCAACAGCGCGGAGCAGGGCAGCTCCCTCGGCCGCACCGTCCTCGGCGGCTACATCGAACAGACCGCCCCCGCGGCGGCCGGCGGCAGCCCGCAGCAGATCCCGGAGCCCGACTCCGGCTCCATCGGCGCGCACATGGCGTACGCCGTGCAGTGGTGGCTGTTCACCGCCGGCGTGCCCGTCGGGTGGGTCATTCTCGTACGGCGCGAAACGCGCGACCGCGCGGCGACCGCCGCCCGGGGCACCCCCGAGCGCGAGACGGCCGCCGCATAACGCGCCTGTCCTGCGGGAACAGGGCTGACGTGACCCAACGTATCGAGGACTACGCCCTCATCGGCGACTTGCAGACCGCGGCTCTCGTCGGAATGAACGGCTCCATCGACTGGTTGTGCCTGCCACGCTTCGACTCGGCCGCCTGCTTCGCGTCCCTGCTGGGCAACAAGGAGAACGGCCACTGGCTGCTCGCCCCCCGCGGCGCGAGCCGCGCCACCAGCCGCCGGTACGTGGGCGATTCACTGGTGCTTGAGACCCTCTGGGAGACCAGGGGCGGCACGGTGAAGGTCACCGACTTCATGCCGCAGCGCGATGTCGCGCCGGACGTCGTGCGGATAGTGGAGGGCGTCAGCGGCTCGGTGGAGATGAACGCCACCCTGCGGCTGCGCTTCGACTACGGCTCGATCGTGCCGTGGGTGCGCAGGACCGACGGCCAGCGCGTCGCGGTCGCCGGACCCGACTCGGTCTGGCTGCGGAGCGTCTCACGGGCCCGGCCCGCCGCCGGTGAACTGCCCCCGAACGAGAAGCCGACGGTGAAGACGTGGGGGCAGGAGTTCAGCACCTGCTCGTCGTTCACCGTCGGCGCCGGGGAGAAGGTCGCGTTCGTCCTCACCTGGCATCCCTCGCACCTGCCGCGCCCCGACCTGATCGACCCGTTCGACGCGCTGGAGCACAGCCGGGAGGACTGGGAGGAGTGGGCGGCGCTCTGCACGTACAAGGGGCCGCACCGCGAGGCGGTCCTGCGCTCCCTGCTCACCCTGAAGGCGCTCACCTACGCCCCGACCGGCGGCATCGTGGCGGCCCCCACGACCTCGCTCCCCGAGGAACTGGGAGGCGTACGGAACTGGGACTACCGCTACTGCTGGCTGCGCGACTCGGCGCTCGTCCTGGGCGCCCTGCTCTCCGCGGGCTACGTCGACGAGGCCGAGGCATGGCGCGACTGGCTGCTGCGCGCGGTCGCAGGTGATCCCTCCGACCTCCAGATCATGTACGGCGTCGGCGGCGAACGGCGGCTGCCCGAGACGGAGTTGCCCTGGCTGAGCGGTTACGCGGGCGCGAGCCCGGTCCGGATCGGGAACGAGGCGGTCGAACAGCTCCAGCTCGACGTGTACGGCGAGGTCATCGACTCCCTGCACGTGGCACGGGGCGTCGGCCTCGCCGGTCAGCCGCACGCCTGGGACCTCCAACTCGCCCTGCTGGGCTTCCTGGAGTCGAAGTGGCGCGAGCCGGACGAGGGGCTGTGGGAGGTACGCGGCCCCCGGCAGCACTTCACGCACTCCAAGGTGATGGCGTGGGTCGCCGCCGACCGCGCGGTGAAGACGCTGGAGGCCGATCCGTCGCTGCGCGGCGATGTGAACCGGTGGCGCACGATGCGCGACGAGGTGCACCGGGAGGTCTGCGAGAAGGGCTACGACCCGGTCCGCAACACCTTCACGCAGGCGTACGGCTCCGCGGAACTGGACGCGGCGACGCTCCTGATCCCCCGGTACGGCTTTCTGCCGCCGGACGATCCGCGGGTCGTGGGCACGGTCGACGCGGTACGGGCGGAGCTGGGCCCCTCGGGCCTGGTCCGCCGCTACAGCACGGAGGGGGCGTGGGGCGACGGACTGCCGGGCGGGGAAGGAACGTTTCTCGTCTGCTCGTTCTGGCTGGCGGACGCCCTGCTGATGACGGGCCGCAGGCAGGAGGCGACGGAACTCTTCGAGCGGCTTCTCGCCCTGCGTAACGACGTCGGTCTGCTCGCCGAGGAGTACGACCCGGCGATCGGCCGCCAACTGGGCAACTTCCCGCAGGCGTTCAGTCACATCGGTCTGGTGGGGACGGCCCTGGCCCTGGCGGCGGACGAGGAGGCAGGATAGGGCCATGGATCTTGGGCTGAAGGACCGTGTCTACGTCGTCACCGGCGCGTCCCGGGGACTGGGCCGCGCGTCCGCCGAGGCGCTGGCGGCGGACGGCGCGAAAGTGGTCGTCACCGGGCGCGACGAGAGGTCCGTCGCCGAGGCGGCGGCCTCGATCGGTCCGAACGCGTTCGGCGTCGCCGCGGACAACGCCGATCCCGCCGTCGCGGAGCGTCTGACAGCCGTGGCACGGGAGCGGTTCGGCGGCTTCGACGGGATCCTGATCAGCGTCGGCGGCCCGCCGCCGGGACTCACGTCGGACACGACGGACGAGCGGTGGCGGTCGGCGTTCGACTCGGTCTTCCTGGGCGCGGTACGGCTGGCGCGTACGGCGGCGGCGGAGCTGGGCGACGGCGGGGTCATCGGCCTCGTCCTGTCCGGCTCGGTCCACGAACCGATTCGCGGCCTCACGATATCCAACGGCCTGCGGCCGGGTCTGGCGGGTTTCGCGAAGTCGCTCGCCGACGAGGTGGGTCCGCGCGGCATCCGCGTGATCGGGCTGCTGCCGGCCCGGATCGACACGGATCGCGTCCGCGAGCTGGACGCGCTGTCCGCCGACCCGTCGGCGGCCCGCGCGTCGCACGAGTCCCGCATCCCGCTGCGCCGCTACGGCACACCGGAGGAGTTCGGCCGCACGGCGGCGTTCCTGCTCTCCCCGGCGGCGTCCTATCTGACGGGCGTGATGCTCCCGGTTGACGGCGGCGCACGGCACGGCTACTGACCACCCGCGGCCCGGCACACCGCCCCACTCCCCCGGTCAGGTCACCCGCTGCGCCCGGTGCTTGGCGGCGCGCAACCGCGCCTCCGTCGGCAGGGAATCCAGCCCCGCCGACTCCCGCGCGTGCGCCACCGCCTCCGCCGTCAGCCCCTCCAGCGCCGCCCCCGGCGCCGCGTGCGGCTCCAGCAGCAGCCGCACCCGCGCCTCCGGCGCACTGCGCCGCCCCGTCAGCCGGACCCGCGCCCGGGACACCCCGTCCAGCGACTGCGCCTCACTCTCCAGCACGTTCTCCAGCGCCCGTCCCCTCAGCAGCGCGCCCTCCCCGTCGCCGCTGTCGACCAGCACCTCCGCCAGTCGCGCGCGGCGCAGTTGGGACAGCAGCCACCACAGCGCGAGCAGTACCAGGACCGCGAGCACCGCGATGACGACCGGCCACCACCAGCCCTCGTCGCGCCAGCGGTCACGGTCGGAGACGCTCAGCAGTACGTCCTTCTTCCCGGTGTACGGCCACCAGGACGGCACGGACGCGCCCAGCCCCGTCGCCAGCACCGCGCCGCCCACACACAGCAGCACCAGCCCGACGAGGCCCAGCAGGACACGGTTGACGACCCTGACCATCCGGTCATCCCTTCTTCTTCGGCCGGCGGACGCGCACGGAGAGCGCGGGCGGCTTGACGAGGCCCAGCTCGCCGATGCCGACGCCCAGCGCCGCGTCCAGATCCGCGCGCACGTCGTCGAGTTCACGGAAGTGGGACAGGGCCCGCACACGGACCTTGGAGCGGCGGGCCCGCACCTTCGCGGACTGCACTCCGGAGACCTCCAGCGCCCGGTCGCGCAGGATCAGCGCCGCCGCCTCCCGGTCCAGCCCGGCCCGTACCCGCGTCGGGCCGCGCCGCATCGACAGGACCTCGCGCAGGCCGGGTGTGAGGGCGAGCACGATCAGCCAGAGGCCGAGGGCCACCGCGACGCCCGCGCCGACCAGGACCCAGGTGTCGTCCAGGGGCCGGGTGGCGAGCTGGCCGGCGAGCCACCGGCGCCAGTACATGGCCGGATGGTCGGCGCGTACGGCCGCGACGTCGTACAGCAGCAGCGCCGCCGCGCCGAGCAGCACGGCCGCGACGACGGCGGCCGGGATCCGGCGCCAGGACCAGAAGCGGCCGGTCTTGCCGTCCGACTCTCCCTGACCCGGCGCCGGCCGCCTCGATTCGTACCGCGCGGCGGAGTCGGACTGGTCCAGCTGGATCACGTCCGCGCGGACAGCGCCCGAGGCGTGCTCGGTCCCCTCGCCCACCGGTTCGTCGCTCATTGGATCCTCCCCTGCGCCGCGCGGGACTGGGCGGAGTGGAGGCGTTCGACCCTGACCGCCACTTCGGGCACCTCCATCCCCGCCAGAGCGTGTACCCGCTCGGCGACCTGGCGACGCACCGCACCGCACCGGGCCCCGATGTCGGAGGGGTAGTCCAGCTCGACACCGATCCGTACGCGCGCGACGTCGTGGTGGACCAGGACGCTGGCGTGCGGCGCCGCGCCCCCCTCCGGTACGCCGTCCAGCGCCTCGCGCGCCGCCTGAGCCGCGATCTTCGCGACGACGCGGTCGGCGATGGTGGTCGCCCCGCGCGCCGCAGCCGTCACCCGTTCACCGGCCACGGGCGGTCACCGCCGACGTTCGTCGCGTTCGCGACCGCGGAAGAAGTCGCCCGCTTCCAGATCGCCGTCGAGGAATCGGCCGGCCACGAACCCGACCGCGCCCAACGCGGCCACCAGCAGAAAGGCTCCGAATCCGCCGAAGTATCCGGCGAAAGCCAGGGCCATACCGGCCAACAGGCCGACCACCGCCATGCTCATCCTGTGACTCCTCTTCCGTCGTGGCGGATCCGGCCGTTACTGGAGCCTGGAATCGGGCTCGTCGTCCTCTTCGTCGGGCAGCTTCACATCGCTGACGGCGATGTTGACCTCGACGACCTCAAGGCCCGTCATCCGTTCGACGGCGGAGATCACGTTCTCCCGTACGTCGCGGGCGACATCGGCGATCGACACGCCGTAGTCGACGACGATCTCCAGGTCGAGGGCGGTCTGTACCTCGCCCACCTCGGCCTTCACGCCGCGCGAGACGGACTTGGTGCCGCCGGGGACCCGGTCGCGTACGGCGCCGAAGGTACGGGACATGCCGCTGCCCATCGCGTGGACGCCGAGCACGTCACGCGCGGCGAGGCCGGCGATCTTCTCGACGACCCCGTCGGCGATGGTGGTCCGGCCGCGGACGGACGGGTCGCCGCCGCCCCTCCTGCCGGTGGCGGACTTCCGCTGGTCTTCGTTGGACGACGACGTGGCGGCGGGCTCGGACTGGTTGCGCTGTGCGGTGTCGGACATGCGATTCGCCCCTTTCCGGGCGCTGATGGACTCGATGCCCACGTTAGGGCGCCTTGCCCGGTCCCGCGCCGGGAATGCGGCAGTCTGGGTCCATGACGACTGGGCGCGGTGGCAACGGTGCGGACGGATGGAGCGCGGCGGTGCGCGAACGGCTCGGCCTCGGCCGGCTGCTCCCGCTGGGCGACGCGGCGGACGGGGTGTGGCTGGCCGAACAGGCGGCGACGACCGCGCTGCGGCGCGGGGCGGCGCGAGTGCCGGGCGCCGCGCTGGGCCGGCTGAGGATCCGCCTGGCCGATCCCGGCTCGGCGGAGCCGCCGGGGGTGCCCCCGCCGCCCAGCGCGCTGCCGCCGGGGGCGCTGCGTGTCGAGGGGGACTTCGCCGCGGTCGCGGGCGAGCCGCTGCCGGACGTGGCCGAGCGGCTGCGTACGGCGCTGTACGCCCACGCGGTGGACCGGCTGGGGCTGCGGGTGACGGAGGTGGACCTGCGGGTGACGGCGCTGCTGGAGACGGAGCCGGCCGCCGGATCCGATTCCCAGGATTCCGCGGGGGCGGCTGAGCCAATCGGGGCGAGCGCCGTCGACCCGAAGGGGACGGCGGCCCTCGTCGCGGCGCACGTCCCCGGCGTCGCCCGGCTGTCCGGGTCGCTCGGCACCGCGGTGCTCATGACCAACGGCCATGTACGCGTCGAACTGGCCACGGCGGCGGGCCACCGTCCGTGGGAGGTGGCGCGCGCGGTCGGCCGGGCGGTCTCGGCGGCACTGCCGAGTCACCCGACGGTGGCGGTCCTGATCACGGCGGTCGACGTCACGGCCGGACACCGGCCGTGACGCCGGGACGGGTCCGGTGGCCGAGGACTGTCCCTCAGTCTCCGAGGCCCGCCAGGTCCCGCAGGCGGCGTGCCTGCGCGGCGCGTTCGGCGGCGCGCTGTTCGTCGTACGTACGAGACGAGGCGCCCAGCAGCAGCGCCTTCGTCTCGACCGTCGCGTCACGCGGCGCCGCGAGCAGGGCCGCGGTCAGGTCCTGTACGGCCGCGTCGAGTTCGGCCGGCGGCACCACGAGATTGGCCAGGCCGGTGCGCTCGGCCTCGTCGGCGAGGACGAAGCGGCCCGTCGCGCAGATCTCCAGCGCGCGGGCGTAGCCGACGACGCCGACGAGGGGGTGCGTGCCGCCGAGGTCGGGGACCAGCCCCAGGCCGGTCTCGCGCATGGCGAACTGCACGTCCGACGCGACCACGCGCAGGTCGCAGGCGAGCGCGAGCTGGAACCCGGCGCCGATGGCGTGTCCCTGGACGGCGGCGACCGACACGATGTCGCTCCGGCGCCACCAGGTGAAGGCGGACTGGTACGCGGCGATGGCCGCGTCGAGGTCCGCGTCGTCACGGCGTGCCAGCTCCGGGAAGGAAGGTTCACCGTCGAAGCCCTCGGGGCTGAACGCCTGCCGGTCGAGGCCGGCGGAGAAGGACTTGCCTTCGCCGCGCAGCACGACGACCCGCACGCTGCCCGGCAGTGACTGCCCGGCTTCCGTCAACGCCCGCCACAGAGCGGGAGACTGAGCGTTGCGCTTGGCCGGGTTGGTCAGAGTCACCGTGGCAACCGCGTTCTCGACGGTGAGCCGTACGCCGTCCTTGTCGAGTACGGGATCGAGCGAAGTCATGGGGTGCCTCCGGTTCGGTGCAGTCAGCACAGCAAGCTAAGTGACTGCACAGTAACCACCCGGTCGACCGCGACGACCGGCCGGGTGGTCACCGGCGGAACCGGTGGCCGGAGAAGCGGTACGCGGTCGTCAGGCCGAGGCCTTCTTGCCGCGTGTCGCTCCGCCGCGTCCCCGCAGCGTGACTCCGGACTCGCTGAGCATCCGGTGGACGAATCCGTAGGACCGGCCCGTTTCCTCGGCCAGCGCACGGATACTCGCACCGGAGTCGTACTTCTTTTTCAGGTCTGCCGCGAGCTTGTCGCGCGCGGGGCCGGTTACCCGGCTGCCCTTCTTCAGAGTCTCGGCCACCCGTGCCTCCTCATGAAAGTGCGCTCTGGACTTCTCATGATCACCCCTCGGGGCGCTCCTGGCCACCCATTCAGCAAGGTTCGCACCACAAGCTTCGGCGGAGCCCGGGATTCGAACACGAACGGAATCACCGGTTCCAGACCGCCGCGCGCCCACCGGTCGCCGGACGAGCACAGGAAACGCCAGGTCAGAAGTGGTGTGCGGGAGAGCTGATCGAACTGGTCCCGGAATCGCTTGATCGTCGGCGCGCCACGCCAAAGTACGAGACGCACTCACTCAGATGATGGATCACCGCTGAGCCGAATGATCCATACGGAGTGGATCACGCCCGCGCCGTCAGGCCAGCGCCACCAGATCCGCGTAGTCCGCGCCCCACAGGTCCTCGACACCGTCGGGCAGCAGAATGATCCGTTCCGGTTCGAGCGCGTGGACGGCGCCCTCGTCGTGGGTGACGAGGATGACCGCGCCCTTGTACGTGCGCAGCGCGCCGAGGATCTCCTCGCGGCTGGCGGGGTCGAGGTTGTTCGTGGGCTCGTCCAGGAGCAGCACGTTGGCCGACGAGACCACCAGGGTCGCCAGCGCGAGGCGGGTCTTCTCGCCGCCGGACAGGACCCGGGCCGGCTTGTCGACGTCGTCCCCGGAGAAGAGGAAGGAGCCGAGGGTCTTGCGGACGTCGACCAGGTCGAGGTCGGGCGCGGACGACCGCATGTTCTCCAGGACGGAGCGGTCGGGGTCGAGCGTCTCGTGCTCCTGCGCGTAGTAGCCGAGCTTGAGGCCGTGGCCCGGCGTCACGTCGCCGGTGTCGGGCTTCTCCACCCCGGCGAGCAGTCGGAGCAGTGTCGTCTTGCCCGCGCCGTTGAGGCCGAGGATGACGACGCGCGAGCCCTTGTCGATGGCCAGGTCGACGTCGGTGAAGATCTCCAGGGAGCCGTACGACTTCGACAGGCCCTCGGCGGTGAGCGGCGTCTTGCCGCACGGGGCCGGTTCGGGGAAGCGCAGCTTGGCGACCTTGTCGGACTGGCGTACCGCCTCCAGGCCGGAGAGCAGGCGCTCGGCGCGGCGCGCCATGTTCTGCGCGGCGACGGTCTTGGTGGCCTTGGCGCGCATCTTGTCGGCCTGCGAGTTGAGCGTCGCGGCCTTCTTCTCCGCGTTGGCCCGCTCGCGCTTGCGGCGCTTCTCGTCCGACTCGCGCTGCTGCTGGTAGAGCTTCCAGCCCATGTTGTAGACGTCGATCCGGGAACGGTTGGCGTCCAGGTAGAAGACCTTGTTGACGACCGTCTCGACGAGGTCGACGTCGTGGGAGATCACGATGAAGCCGCCGCGGTAGGACTTGAGGTAGTCCCGCAGCCAGACGATGGAGTCGGCGTCGAGGTGGTTCGTCGGCTCGTCCAGGAGCAGGGTGTCGGCGTCCGAGAAGAGGATGCGGGCGAGTTCGACGCGGCGGCGCTGACCGCCGGAGAGCGTGTGGAGGGGCTGGCCGAGGACCCGGTCGGGCAGGCCGAGCGCGGCGGCGATGGTGGCGGCCTCCGACTCGGCGGCGTAACCGCCCTTGGTGAGGAACTCCGTCTCCAGGCGCTCGTACTTCTTCATCGCCTTCTCGCGGGTGGCGCCCTGGCCGTTCGCCATCCGGTCCTCGTTCTCGCGCATCTTCTTCAGTACGGAGTCGAGGTCACGGGCGGAGAGGATGCGGTCGCGGGCGAGGGTTTCGAGATCGCCGGTGCGCGGGTCCTGCGGCAGATAGCCGACGTCGCCGGAGCGGGTGATGGTGCCGGCGGCGGGGACGCCCTCGCCCGCGAGGCACTTGGTGAGGGTGGTCTTGCCCGCTCCGTTGCGGCCGACGAGGCCGATGCGGTCGCCCTTGGCGATACGGAAGGAAGCTGACTCGATGAGGACACGAGCGCCGGCGCGCAACTCGACACCGGTGGCGGTGATCACGGAAAAACTCCAAGGCGGTATGGACGGCGGAAGGGCGGGCGGAGGGGATTCTTCGACGCCGGCTAATGCACAAGGAGAAATGCCATACGGCCCAGTCTACCGGGGCCGCACAACTGCTTTACGCCTGCCGGGGTCCGTCCGGGGCGGGCGGCCGGGCCGCGTTGTCGGTGGCCGGTGCCAGACTGGAAGAACTGAGACGCAGGTCACAGCCGAGCTTGGAGAAGGGTGATCAGCATGGCCGGTGCGCCGAGTATCTGTCCGACGCTCGTCTACGAGGACGCGAAGGCGGCCATCAGGACGTTGAAGGACGCCTTCGGCTTCACGGAGGTGAGTGTGTACGAGGGCGAGGACGGCAGCGTGGTCCACGCCGAACTGGCCCATGGGAGCGGCATGGTGATGCTGGGGTCGAGGAAGAACGAGGGCGTCTTCGCCACGGCGATGGCGGGCGGCGGGCCCGCCGGGGTCTATGTGGTCGTCGAGGACGTCGACGCGCACCACGCGCGCGCCGCGGCGCAGGGCGTGGAGATCCTGATGCCGCCCACGGACCAGGACTACGGCTCACGGGACTACATGGCGCGTGACGCGGAGGGGAACGTGTGGAGCTTCGGGACGTACGCACCGGGCGCCGGGAGCTGAGCGTCCGGCCTTCGTGGCCGGACCGGCGGCGCTCCGGTGCGTGGGCGGGACGGGGCTCGCCGACGCGGGCCGGTCAGGCTTCTCCGGTGTGGACCTGGAACGCCGCCCGTCGTACGGCCTTCGCGAGCGCCGGGTCGGGGTGCGCGGCCGCCAGCGCGACCAGCACCTGCACGGTGCGGGGGTGGCCGACGGCCGTGACCTCGTCGAGCAGGGCGGGGACGGTGCCCTGGACGGCCGAGTCGAGGTGGCGGACCAGCAGCGCGGTCTCGCCGTGGTCGGCGACGGCGGCGGCGGTGTCGACCCAGAGCCAGGTCGACTCCTCACGGGTGAGGACGTCGGGCGCGTCCTCGGGGTCCGTGCCGTCGTACTCGGCGAGCCAGAGCAGCGCGTAGGGACGCAGGGAGGGTTCGGCCGAGGCGGCGCGCACCTCGGGCTCGGCGGGGGCGCCGACGACGCGCAGCGCCTCGAAGGCGAGCCCGCGCAGAAGCGCGTCCTCGCCGCGTGCCACGGCGAGGAGTTCGGTGACCGCGCTGCCGACGGTGCGGGCGGCGAGCCAGGCGCGGTATTCGGCGCGGGCCGGTCCGGGGGTGAGCCGGGCGCAGCCGCGCAGCATGTTGTCGGCGGACTGCTCGATGTTGCCCGCCGGGCTCTGCGCGGCGACGCAGATCTGCTCCAGCTTGACCCAGACCGCCCAGTTGCCGAGCGGGGTGAGAGTCGCCTGGCCCTCGCCGAGGGTCAGGGCGCCGACGGCGGCCAGACCCTCCAGCGCCCAGTCGAGGAGCGGCGGCAGCGGGACCGTGCCGGTGGCCTCGGCGGGCTCGGGCTCCGGCGCCGACGCGGTCGGGGCGGCCACGGGTCCGGACGCGGTCGTGGGGTCGTACGGGACCTCGCACCGCTCGTCGCGCAGTTCCGCGACGCGCTGCTGGAGCAGGTCGAGGAGGGCCGGTACGAGCACGGGGCCGGCCGAGAGCTGAAGGAGCGAGAGCACCTGGGGAACGGCCTCGACGACCTCGGCGACCGTCGCGGGGGCGACGTCGGCGGGGGCGGCGTGGACGAGCGACCAGGCGTCGAAGAGGGCGACCCAGCCGCGCAGGACGGCGGAGTCGTCGCGGTCCCAGGCGCGCAGGCGCCAGCCGGGGCGCGCGGTGCCGCCGTGCAGTTCGACGAGCCCGGCGAGCCTGGCGCGGTCCCAGCCCGCGCTCACCTGGTCCGGGGTCAGCTCCAGGGCGGCGGCGGCCCGTTCACGGGCCTTCGGGGCGAGCGGGCCCGCGCCGGGGTCCCGGTCGGCCGCGGCCCAGCGGGCGATCCGCACGGCGTCGGCGAGTACGGCCCGCGCCTGACGGGCCAGCTCGGCGGGGGGTGGTGTGCCCTCCGGCGGACGGGGCGCCGGACGTGTTCGTCCGGTGGTCACGGCCCGTCGGGCCGTGGTCAAAGCTCGCGGGCGGACGAGTCGGAGTCTGGAGTTGCGCGCCAATTGCTCATCAGGCTTTCGGGACGTCACAGGAGCAGTCTTCCCGCTGATTGCCCGAAAGCCCAAACGGAACCTCCGGGCCGGGCATCCACCGGCCGGTCACGGCGGCGGGAAGACACTGGACCGGAGGGTGGCCGGGGGCGGCCGTGGGGCGTCGGCGGCCCTACCTCGGGGACGTTGCGCGCCGGGGTGCGGCAGGGGGACGCGGGGTTACATGAGGGGGGTGAGGAAGCGACGGAGCGCCTCCTCGTAACCGGTGGGGTCGGCGTTCCACATGGCGCCGTGCGGGGCGTCCGAGACCGTGTGCAGCGTGACCAGCTCGGGGCGGCGGGCGGCGAGTTCGCGGGAGGGGCTGTC